>JBMFVX010000006.1:0-41138 GCA_049965775.1 Phycisphaerae bacterium | reverse complement strand
AAAAAAACGCACCCGTCCGAACCCGACAGTACCTTAGGCGTCGGTACTGATTGTCCAATTCCGGCTGAACCAAGACAGCCTCATTAATGCTATGTGTGCGACGTAGATACGGCGGCAGAATGTTACGCTGGAGCTTTTCACGCTGTGCAACAGGCCGCCGATCTTCGATACGCGGCTGCCGGATGGCCACCGGGCCGACGCCGGTAAGTACGTTCCGCTGCGGCAAATATCCGTTGCCTACAACCAGGCGATGGCCCTGAGAATCACGAAGATCGCACCGTTCTGCAAGCCATTGATCAGTTTCCAGTCTTACTGCATGAACCAGTAGTCGCTGCGCATGCTGGTGAATGATGCCCGTAAGGAAATCGGTTGCAAACGGGCTTGGCATTTTGAAAGATTCGGTCATAATCTTCTGCATGGTGGCGTACTCCTAAAAAGGTAACGTTGAAATTTCATATTTAGGTTACGCCGCCTGTTTTCTTTCGTCCACAACTTTTAATAGTATCTCCACGCGTAGACATTGCACGCAGGCCGGTTTCCTGTGGTACACCCGCACATACCGGATATTCTGGTCTAATTATACGTTTTTGGATAGCCGGGTTGCAACCCGTTACCGACCATGACGTTTGATATCGCACACCAAAACTTTGCCCCATGCTGTCTTGGCAGTATATACTGCAAATTTGCACCGCAAATGTGAACCGGAGGCCCCATCGTGAAGACTCAAAAACATGGAAAGGCACGCATTATTATCGTCGGCGGCGGGTTTGGAGGCGTATACACCGCTTTGGCCCTGGAGAAACTACGGCCAGCAGCCCAAGACATGAACGTCACTCTCATCAGTCGAGACAATTATCTTCTGATTACGCCCCTGCTTTTTGAAGCAGGTTCTGGAATCTTGGAACCACGCCATACGGTTTGCCCCATCCGGCCGTTACTGCGGCAAACCCGCTTTATTGTTGCGGATGTATACAAGATTGACACCCAGGAGCGGGTTGTGCGCGCACTCCACCAGCCTGACGGGCATGCCTACAACGAACAATATGACCAACTTGTGCTGGCCGTTGGCGGTGTGACGAATCGTGCAATCATTCCCGGTTCAGAGCATGCCATGGCCTTCAAAACGCTCTCAGACGCCATTGGGTTAAGGAACAAGGTCATTGATGTATTGGAGCAAGCCAATGTGGAGACTGATGCACAGCGCAGGCGGTATTTGTTGACGATGGTTGTGATCGGCGCAGGCCTGGTGGGGGTCGAACTTGTAGGCGAATTGACTGAGTTTTTGCGCAATATCTGCCGCACCTATCAAAAGGTATCAAGTGATGATATTCGGATTATCCTATGCGAAGCGGGCCCGGTTTTTCTCCGAGAGCTATCCGGCGAGTTATCTAACTTTGCCCGCTCGCTGCTGCAGCGCCGCGGCGTAGACATTCGAACAAGCATGCCCGTTACGAAAATAACGGCGGACAGCGTATTTTTTTCTGACGGAGCCTGCATTCCAGCATCCATTGTCTTGCTGTGCGCCGGCGTAGCGGCTCATCCGCTGCTCGCATCGCTGGACCTGCCCAAAAATCATGGCCGACTGGCGGTGGACGAGACCATGCGCTGCCCGACTCGGCCGGAGATTTGGGCGATCGGCGACTGTGCGTGGATTCCGGCGGGCGGCGGGAAAGCTTATCCACAACTGGCACAACATGCGTTGCGTGAGGCCAGGACCCTGGCACGAAATATTTGCCGAAGCGTGTGCGGTCAAACACCGGAACCATTTAGATACCAGACGCTCGGTGCGTTGGCGGCACTTGGACACTATGCCGGCGTCGGTCGCGTTATGAAGGTGCAGGTGCGCGGATTTCTGGCTTGGTGGATCTGGCGAAGTTATTATCTGATGCAAATGCCCCGGTGGTCGCGCCGTCTGCGGATTATCATTGACTGGACTGTGTCATTATTTTTTCATAACGACGTGGTGAAATTAGTGGTGAATGCAGATGGAGACCCAACCGCAGCCAACCCAATCATTACTGCATCCTCCAATCCAACTGCAGTGAGTACTCCATCATCGGCGACCCACTAATGCGGGACATGCGAACCGCAGCACACTACTTTTTGGGGGCTATTGTCAGGAACTCTCGCAGAGCCAAGGCTCCATTGTGTATTTCATCCCGCGCGGCATAAACCAATGTAACAGCGCCCTTCTTCGCATACTCCCGAATGGTTTGCACTGCCAACTGATTCTTTCGCAGCTCATCCCAATAGCGTGTTTTGAATTGCTCCCATTTTGCCGGGTCGTGGCTAAACCACTTTCGCAGTTCCGTACTCGGCGCCGCATCTTTAAGCCATACGTCAATTTTCGCTCTGGCCTTGGTGATACCACGCGGCCAGAGCCTTTCCACCAGAATACGTAATCCATCATCTGGTAACGGTTTCTCATACACCCGCTTAATTTGAATGACGGCCATGATGTGCTATTCCCGTACCATTGTCAGCAACATTCGTAATTCCATCTGCGCGTAAACCGAATGCGGTTTACCCGCCGGCAGGAGCAGCACTTCGCCGGCTCGAACCATTATAGGATTTCCGGCAATGGTGATTTTGGCTTCACCCTCCAGCACTTGAACAAGCGCATCAAACGGAGCGGTATGCTCACTAAGCTCCTGCCCGACATCAAAAGCAAAGAGGGTTACATTCCCGCCCTTACGTTTTAATAAAACCCGGCTGACCACAGCTCCCGCTTGAGGCGCTATCAACTCGGCGACCTTGGTTGCCCCATCCGGCCAAGCACTTTGATTATTGCACGCCAGTGGTGTTTCCATCTGAGATCTCCTGCATGGATAGTTATTTTAGCGGCGGCATACAAATCCGTCACGCTTTTTATACTGCATGATTGAGATTGGTCTTCTGGGGCAGATGGCGTCTATAATTATTTTTGGGTGTGCAGAGGACATCGAAACGACACCACCTTCGATGCCGTCATGCACACAAAGTGCCGTTTAAGGAGTATCCATCATGAGTGAAAGCATTTATCCATCGGTTACACCGGAATTGGCCCGCCAGCGGCGGGAAACGGTACCGGCACAATTTGAGGCGTTTCACAACTTCAGCAAAGCCGTGTTTGCTCCGGGTGCATTGGATTCAAAAACCAAACAGCTTATTGCAGTAGCGGTCGCGCATGTGACTCAATGTCCTTATTGTATTGCCGGACATTCTAAACAAGCCGCCAAAGAAGGGGCCACCCGCGAAGAAATGATGGAAGCGATTTGGGTGGCCGCTGAGATGAGGGCCGGGGCTGCTTATGCCCACTCGATCATAGCCTTGGACGCCATCACCGATGGGGCCAAGGGCCAGGCGGCTGGTTAAGCTCTGTAGTGGATTGGGGCCGCTGCCAGAAAACAGCGTTAATATTCGCAATTACACCGCATACCTCGCATGGTTTTTACAATTAAATCCTGCGGGCTTGACATATTAGACAATATCTGGATAATAACATCTAGATAACCGCTGTGGCGGCGGGTCGGCATGGGTAGTTGCCCCCGTCATGGTATGCAAGAGAAGCCGGCCTGATCAATTGGAACACGACATGGCTATCACCATCACTCAAAAAGCTGCCGCTCAATTGCTCACCGAAATGCGCAAACGAGGCCTGGCGCCTGCGGATACATGCCTGCGGATAAAGTATCACAAAGCCGCCCCGCCGAAGCAGCGCTGCAGCATCGAATTTGAAACACGCGATACTGCAGATGCCGCTTTGGGTGAAATCAGCCGCTGTGAGGATATTGAGATTCGGTGCGGCTCAACCAGCCGGCGCTATTTGGGCGCCATTACGCTTGGTTACAGCAGCGAGCCCGATGCCGCTGGCTTCACGATCACAAAATCGGCGGCTCAAAAGCTGGGCACAAATCCATTTGCGGCCGATTGGATCCGCCGGGCGTTAAGCCAGGTAATAGACCCGGAAGTCGGGATTAACATCGTGGACTTAGGATTGATTTACGACACCCAAATGGACGGTCACGATCTGGCGGTTACCATGACAATGACTACGCCCGCCTGCCCCATGACTGAAATGATTGTTTCCGAGGCCAAATCGCAACTGCAGCAGAACGGCAATGGAATTGACCACATTGAAGTCGAAGTCGTGTGGGATCCACCCTGGACACCCGAGATGATTTCGCAGGAAGGCCGCCGACAAATGGGTTGGCGCTAAAAGTAAACCGGGTCATCCAACGAGGCACGATGCCCCGGTGAATGTGAACGCCTCTTTTCAGGAGCACCCACATGAGTGAACAAGTAACCATCATTGATGTTCGAACTATTCCGCCACGGAACCGGCATCCGTTAATCTTTCAGACTTTTGACAAACTGGCCGTCGGCGGACACTTTTATCTGATTAATGACCACGACCCAAAACCACTTTATTACCAATTCCAAGCGGAACACGCCGGCGTTTTCGCCTGGAAATATCTTGAACAAGGCCCTGAAGTTTGGAAGGTATGTATAAGTAAAACCGCATGATTCCGCCGAGGGCGGGCTGACAGTTTGCCCTTGAGATGTCAGCTCGCCCAATTATTTGCCGTTGGTTGCGATCTTCGAGGTAAGTACGATGCCCATTCAAAACTTGGCTAACCTCACCCAATTTACTGCCGAGCGGTACAACACTGTCGGGTTAGCCTCCACCAATAACTGTAAAGTCATGCTGGTTTGTCTGGAAGCGCGGCAATTTATTCCCGTTCATCAGCCGGATGTGGATTTATGCTTTCTCATCCTCGAGGGACGTGCGCGATTGGCTGACAATCAATCGGAACAAGAATGCGGCCCTGGCGATATGCTCTTCAGCCCCGCCGGCCAACATCGAGGGGTCATCGCGATCACGCGCGTAACCGCTGTGGCGTTCGTTGCCCCACCGCCAAAGTCGCAAGATCATGAGCAAGTCCAGCGGCTGCTCAAGGAAGGTCGGTGGCGTAATGCGAACGCACATTGATCTATCGGCCAGCGCCATTGGCCGGGAGCATGCACGGTCGGGGGCTGTTGCGTCGTGGCGTTTTCCGTTGCTTGTCGCCGCAATATTGGCGCTGGCCATGGGATTATGGGGTGGGTTGACCAGGATGGGGTGGGCTTGGCCCGCCCCGACCGGCGCAATCATCGAACACGGCGGCATAATGGTCGGGGGATTTTTGGGCACCCTGCTGGGGCTGGAGCGAGCGGTCGCACTTGGCCGGCGCTGGTGTTACATCGGCCCCGCAGCCAGTGCTGCGGGAGCCATCCTCCTGATCGCCGGCGCACCACCTATGCCGGCCATAGCTTTAATGCTCTTGGCAAGCTTGGTGATGCTGCTGGACTTTTATTTTATCTTACGCCGTCAGGCGGCGATGTTCACACTGGTGATGGCCACCGGGGCCGCAGCATGGGCGGTCGGTAATGCGCTCTGGCTTGTCGGTCAGCCAATCGAACGGTTGGTATTCTGGTGGATAGGGTTCTTGGTGTTGACGATTGCCGGAGAGCGACTGGAGCTCAGCCGTTTGTTACCACAGTCGGCATCAAAGCGTATGGGCTTTGCTGCCGCAGCCACGCTTTTTTTGCTGGGGCTAGCCGTGACGAGCTTTTACCCTAGCCTGGGAGAGGGCCTCGCGGGCTTGGGGCTTGTTGCAGTGGCAACTTGGTTGGCAATCTATGACGTTGCGCGACGGACCGTATCAGGCACTGGACTAACACGCTTTGTGGCCGTCTGTCTGCTGTCTGGTTATTTGTGGCTCGGCGTTGCCGGCATTTTGGCAGCCGCTTATGGGGCTTTTCTGCCTTTGATACATGACGAGCATGCCGCCCAGTGGGCATTGGGGAACGGCGCTAGCTACGATGCCACCCTGCACGCGCTGTTTCTGGGTTTTGTGTTCGCAATGATTTTCGGCCACGCACCGATCATTTTTCCGGCAGTACTGGGTGTTCGGATCGTTTATAGCCGCCGCTTCTACATCCATCTGCTGGCGCTGCAGATATCAGTCCTGGGACGAATCGTCGGCGACTTGTGCAGCGACTGGCCCCTGCGCCGCTGGTCTGGACTTCTTAGTGCCTTTGCTATAATTTTGTTCTTCAGCCAGACTGTATTTGCAATTCGCCGGAACGACCGCCTGCCGCCTGGTCAGTCAAAAGGAGGTTTAACGTGAGCAGCGCCGTCAAACTATTGATCCTGTTTTTAGCCTCCGGAGGTATAGCGACTACGCTGATGTTGGCGGTCGCACTCTCGACTCGTCTGAAGCCCAAGGACCAACACGAAGTTCAGCATCGAGGCTATCACATACGGGGATGGTGGTTTCTGGGATTGCTGATAGCACTGTTGGCCTGCTTTGCAGTATCTATACCTTTTTTCCCTTATTTATCGGGCTCGTTGGCCATGGCTCCGGCGCGCAAAGTACCGGTGATCGCCGAACAATATGCCTTCATCATGCCAAGCCACCTGCCGGTGAATACCCCCATTATTTTCGAGGTGACATCGCGTGACGTGAACCACGACTTCGGCGTTTACGATCCGCAAGGCCATTTGATGGCGCAAGTTCAGGCCATGCCTGACTTCACTAACTACCTGTATGTGGTATTTCACAAACCAGGGCATTATGAGGCTCGATGCCTGGAATACTGCGGCATCGGCCACGCCAATATGGAAGCCAGTTTTACGGTCGGAGCAACCACAAGATGATAAACTCACAGGATGTACACGCGCGTCGCATCATGAATATTTACATTGGCACCGGTTTGGTGCTGGTTGCTTTGATGATGCTGGCGGGTCTTATGCTGCGGGCATCGCAGGCGAATTGGATGCCGTTGTCAGCCCAGCAGTTCTATGCGCTGCTGACCCTGCATGGCGCCGGCGTCATTGTAGCACTCATGATGTGCGGCATGGGCGGGTTATGGTTCCTGATGCGACAGCAGGCACAGCTGAGCGCGGCGACGGCGATGGTTTCCTATGGGCTTTTCTTGGCGGGGACCTTGGCGGTCGCCATCGCGACGCTGGGCGGAGGCTTTGCCGCTCTCTATACCTTTTTGGATCCCCTGCCATTTGACGGAACCTGGCCGCATTGGGCCTCCGGCATGTTTCTGTTTGGCATGACGCTGATTACTCTTGGCTGGATGGCCTGGTGCATGCAAATGCTTGGGGCTTGCCTGCGGGCCTATGGCAGCCTGGCCGGAGCACTGGCGTGGGACTATATCTGGCATCGCAAGGACTTTGATGCAGCGGGCCGCAGCCCGCCGCCGCCGCAGGCATTTCCCGCGCTGATGGCTGGATTTGACGGCATGCTGGCGGCAATGAGTGCGATGCTATTGTGTATTGCATTGCTGGCGCACTGGTACGATCCGCGCGTGCTCATAGACCCGCTGTGGGCCAAGAATTTGACATATTTTTTCGCACATACCTACGCCAACCTCATCATTTACATGCTCGCGGCCCTGATCTACGTCGGCTTGCCCTATGCTACGGGCCGCAAGTATCAAACTTCAGGCGTACTGGTCATTGGTTGGTGGTGCTCCATGACTCTGACACTCACCAATTACTTCCACCATCTCTATATGGATTTTGTGCAGCCCGGCCCACTTCAATACCTGGGCGAATTATCAAGCTATCTTAGCGCACTGCCGGTAACAGCGGTCACTATATTCAGCGCACTGATGTTGGTTTGGCGTTCTGCGATGCGTTGGACGCTTGGTGCCATTTTCCTGTATGCAGGTTTGATTGGCTGGGTCGTCGGCGGCATCGGCGCGGAAATTGACGCCACGGTTCCTTTAAATGTACACCTGCACAACACTCTTTGGGTGCCGGCGCATTTCCATACCTATCTGGTTGGAGGTTGTCTTCTATTTGTAATTGGATGGGTCTTTCTTTGCATTGAATCGCGAAGTTCTCGTCAAACGAGGCAATTCATGCGCTGGCTTATAAGCCTTCTAACATTCGGCGGGATGACCGTGTTTCTCCTGGGTTTCTACTGTGCTGGTGCTTATGGCGTGCCCAGACGTTATGCGGTGGAACCTTCACCTGGTCCCGACTTGGCCAGAATCGCTTCTATTGGAGCGAGCATCATGCTCATAGGGCTTGCGGTTGCTGCAGTCGAAGCCTTGCGGCTTCGCGCCGGCTACACAGAGCGTGATAACAAAGGATACGCCATTCGGCAGGAGCAGGAGGCAGCAGCATGACATCGCAACCACAAATGCTTCGCATTGGCCGTTGGGCCATGGGCCTGATCGGCCTGTTTGTAGCTTCAGCAGGCGTAATTGCCCCATTGACCTCGCATGAAATGACCACTATTGCGGTACACCATTTGCTTCACGCCGGCATGGCTGTCGGCGCTGCACTTTTGGCCATTGCGGTAGCGCCCCCGAAGCGCCAAGCCCACGAGCGCAGCGCCTGGTTATGGCTGGCAATCGTTGCACCGGCCATCGGGCTGCTTCTGATGTGGCCTTCGGAGTACGCCTACCTTATGTCACATCGGTGGCTTCATTTTCTGGACCACCTGAGCATCGCTGCGGTTACATTTCTGGCAGTTTACGCATCGCAGGCTTACGTCGCGGGCCTTGGCTGGCTGATGGCGGCGCTGGTAGTCGCGATGGATGCCGCCTGCGCAGGCGGTTTTGGCGTCTCGCCCGGCCCAAGCTTTCTTCTCACGCCAAAGCCCGCGCTGGCAGCCAGTGCATCAGGTCAGGCCGCCGCCTCGACCACCGCTGCCCGACCCGCCACATTACACGCCTTGGGAGCAAAGCTTTACTTCACTATGGGATGCAACGGGTGCCATAGCGTTGATGGCTCGCCCATGCTGGGGCCAAGTTGGAAGAACCTGGCTGGCTATCCACAGAAGCTTGCCAACGGTAAATCATCTGTTGCCGACTATGCATTTCTCCGAAGCATGATCTTGAACCCGGGCAAATTTAAGCTTGCCGGCTACCCTGCGGGGGTTATGCCCAGCACCTACCGGGCGCAGCTCTCCGGTCCCAAACACCCGCATGAAGTGCAGCTTAACGCCATTATCTGGTATATTAATTCGTTAAGCGACCGGGCTGACAAGCGTAGCGAGCCTCCAGTCGCGGACCGTTTTCCCAAGTGACGCAACGTGAGATTGTCAACCATAACCTTTTGTCATTGCCACAACTTAATGCGACGGAGGATTAACGTTATGACAGATGCCTCAAACTCAAGGCTTAGGCCACATCCAGACGAGCGATTTCAGGGCGACTCCATGTTGGTCAACCTCCCTGGCTTGGCTGAAACCCTGCGCGGTGAATCAAACGCAGGCGAGCGCGGGCACCGGCAGGAAACGGTGTTTAAGCATGGCAACATAACCGTGGCGCTATTCGTATTTGATCGCTTTTCACATTTGCCAGAGCACGTTGCGCAAGGTGTTGTGACAATGTATGTGCTCAAGGGGTGGATGAAGATAACGTCCAATGATAAGGAACACGAACTGAAAGCTGGCCAAATGCTCATACTGAACCCTGGGGTTCGCCATGGCCTGAAAGCCGAGGAAGAAAGCGAAGTGCTCGTAAGCGTTCATCTGAGTTCGTAATACCATCCCAAGCCCGGTATGCCCCGCGCGAGCGGTTGTTGCCCGGCAAATCGTGGGTGCAAGACCGCGGCTTTACGCTCATGGGCATAGAGGTATCGCAGGTGGGTGACGGGATAGGGAGACGCCGCTAACCCAAGTTTAGCACTTTGCGCCCAAAATCCGGAATCTTCACGATTTTTTCGGCCCTGGTTGCAAACCGATGGGCTGCAACCCCGCGCCACTCAACAACATAAAAACGCCAGTGCCGCAATCGCTTCGCGGGGCTTTGCTTTGAGCACACAATTCAGACCGCCCGCAACCAACGCCACCGATGCCGGTCAGCCCGGCGGCCGTTCGCGTAACACCTGCTAATAAAAGCATCACCTCGTTTTTCAAACCTCTTTCATATCTTATAACCAGTAACCTCTGGCCAATATTCAACTGCATAAATTAAGCTTATTTGGACAACGACGGCGGCGCGGCTCCGCGTGCGGTCCCCCAGTTTTTATTGGGCAGCTTCCCGGCAATCACATTCCAGGTGCCGCCCTGAAATTCCGTGCGCTCCGACAGCCACAGTTTATTCAGAGGTTTGGCGTCCAGCGTTGCCGATTGAATATATATATCCTTGCCGCCGCCGTTCGCGGTTGTGATGACGAATGTTCGGCCTGGGTGCGGGGCCTCTGGAGTAGTGTCCCAAGCAGATTACATCTTATTCAAAGCATTCCTCGCACGGCGTATTTTCTCCATAATGGTCGCCGCTTTGGCCGTCCATGTAAAGGCCTTGGGCTGGGCGTTATGGGCGGCAATGTAATCATTCATCGCCGTGATCAGCTGCGTTATGCTACGCAATGCGCCCCGGCAAATGTTTTTGTCGGTAATACCGCGGCACCACCGTGCGATCCATCTGCCGTTTTTCGGCAATATCCTCGTTGCGCAACCGTTCAGCCGCAACCAGAACAATGTTCGCTCGAAGAACCAACCGTGCGGGTGTGCTACCGCCACGGGACCACCGCAACAACTTCGTTCGATCCTCATCGCTCAACGTGATCTGGAGGCAATTTGCATCACGTTCTCCGTTACCGGAGAACAACGCTCCAGACTCACACACGCTGCATTAAATATAAGACTCTACAATAGAGGCCCAAGTGGAGACGTTCCGCCCGATCTAAAAAGATCATGCGATTTTGAGTGCCGAGGTGCGAATGTCAGGCTATCGCCGGCCAGCGTCGGCAAAACTGTTGAGAAAATCTTTATTGTTCGGATATTTCTTTAGAGCCTTAAGCAGCGCGTCCATCGCCTGCACCGGGTCGCGCTGAATCATCTGCCGACGTAAAAGGCCGGACTTGCGGGCCATTTCCACGCCCAGCAGCAACTCCTCCTTACGCGTACCCGATGCCGGCAGATCTATCGCGGGCCAAACGCGCCGATCAGACAACTTGCGCGAAAGCACCAGTTCCATATTGCCGGTGCCCTTAAACTCCTGAAAAATCAAATCGTCCATGCGGCTGCCCGTTTCAATCAGGGCCGAGGCGATAATCGTCAGCGATCCGCCGTGTTCAATATTACGCGCTGCGCCGAAAATAGACCGCGGCTCCAGCAGCGCGCCGGAGTCAACGCCGCCCGACATGGTGCGACCCGAACTACCCACAAAATGATTAAACGCACGCCCCAAACGTGTAATCGAATCCAGCACCACCATCACATGATGGCCGAACTCAACCATGCGCTTGGCTCGCTCTATAACCGTACGCGCTGTGCGAACATGCGAGAGCACATCTTCGTCGTTATTGCTCGCCCAGACCTCAGCCTTAAGTGATCGCCGAAAATCGGTAACTTCCTCGGGCCGCTCGTCAATAAGCAGAATAAACAGCTTCATGTCCGGATGATTGGTCAATACCGCCTCGGCAATCTGCTTAAGCAGCGTCGTTTTGCCGGTTTTGGGCGGCGCGACTATCAGCCCGCGCTGGCCGCGGCCGATGGGCGTAAGCAGGTCCATAATACGCATAGATTCCGGCCCGCCGGGCGTTTCCAGTCGGATACGATCGCGGGGGTCTATCACCGTTAAATCGCCGAAACTCGGCATCTGATAGTATTCTTCGAGCGTGCGGCCATTAACCGATGTAACGTCGGTAACCTGCGGCGCCGGCCCTTTACCGTTGGCCTGCACCTCCGCTGTTATAATCAGCCCCGGGCGCAAGAAAGCTTTCTGTATCAACTCCACCGGAACCATGGGATCGGCCGGCACCGGCTTGTACTTACGCGCCTCGGATCGCAAAAATCCGTGGCCTTTGTCAACTATTTCCAGTAGGCCTGTAACCTGATCCGGCATAAAAAACCTTCCACCAGTAACAACTATTCAACAGGTAAAAACCACGAAACATCCGCGGTACAACCGGCCTGACCGCCGCAATCCGTTGGCCTCGCTACCCACGCACCGGCAGGCCTACATGCTGCGGGCATGCCGCTTGCGCGAGCGAATCAAATCGGGCTTGTCGGTAATAATGCCCGATACTCCCATCGCTCCGCACGCGGCCGCCGCGCCGGCATCATTGACCGTATAGCACCATAAACGAAGGCCCGCCTTATGCACCGCGTCGGCCACAGCTTGGGCGACCGCACCAACATCGAGCACCACAAGCGTAGCGCCCAAATCCAAGGCACGCTGCAGCAGCGAGTTGTGCCATGTTTCGGCCAGCAAACCCACCCGCAACGATGGCAAATCGCGCCGCACCGCTGCGACAATCGCAGGCTCAAAACTCAAAACCACCGCATCGGCAAGGGCATCGTGCAGCTCCAGAATCTCGCGAAGCACCGAAGACTCAAGCGGCACCTTGAGCTCCAAAACCGGTAAAGCCAGGCCCGCTATAGCGTGCAGCGCTTCATCTAGGGTTGGAATTCGGGTGCCCGCAAAACGGGGATGCTTCCATGACCCGGCATCCAGCCGCAACAGGTCTATCCGCGACAACTCGCTCACGCGGCCCGAACCATTGGTGGTCCGATCAACCGTTTCGTCATGCAGCACCACCGGGACGCCATCCGAAGTCAGCCGAACATCCAGTTCGACCGCCGGACAACCCAAGCGGATCGCTTCATCAAAAGCGGCTACGGTGTTCTCTGGAGCGTACGCCGATGCTCCTCGATGGGCAATGGCCATAATCGAGGCATTCGACATGTGCTTTAGTATAACAAACCCCGCAGCCAAGGCAAAGGTCAGGACGCTTTTGCAATATCTCGGCGGCCCAGTAAACGCAAGGTTCAGTTGGCATACCCGGGGGGCGGTGCCCCGAGACGAGTCGCTATAACCTGCGATTCCTGCTTCCCATCGAGTAACTTCGATGTTGCACTGACCGCACGCTTGGCGCCATTGAGCACCTGCATGAAGCCGTGCTCCACTATGCATTGACGGACATTCTCAACCGTCTTGGTGCAACAGCCCAAGGCCTCACCGATTTGCTAATCCATCCAATTCGGACCCTCCACATCGGCCTTCAGCAGAATCTCCGCACGCCACACCTTTTCACTCGCCCCTGTGAATCTGCGAACCACCTCTGTCAATTCGCAACGCTCCTCATCAGAAAGTCGCACGATACATTTCTTGCGAATCCGAGCCTCTTTGCTCTAAATGAGATGCAAAAGGCCGGTTCGAGCAAATCGCTACTCGTGATTTTTCAAAATGCGGTGAGAGATAAACAGTAGCGGTCTGTAATGCAACCTGATTTTTACTGCCGAAGCGCAAAAGTTAGGTCCGCAGGCGAGATTGCGGCGGGGCAACATGTGCCAGCCTGAGCATCGCTCCCCCACCCTACCCCAAAACCCGCCGCCGGAAGTTTGCCATCCAATAAATACCCGCACCCCATAACGCCAAATCCGCAAACGTAACCAGGCCAAAGTTGCGAAAGTACCGCGCGTGCGGCAGCACCGTAATAATATGCGCCGCAAAAACAAACCACAGCACCGCCAGCAGCGGCCAGCCGAACGGCAGCTTTTGGTCGCGCTCCCACCGTACCGCCATCAGCGTCACCACCAGCGGTAGCGTCAAACAAAAATAATGGGGGTGACAAATCGGTATCATCGGCAGCAGCACTGCTATCAAACATCCAAAGAATAAGTTCCGATGCAATGGATGATCCACCCGGCTGCGCCATTCCACCAGCAAGGTGGCCGCCACCAGCGACAGCGAAATCAGCCAGTGAATTATTTTAACCGCACGCGATGGCATGGGCGGATTACTGCCTGGATGCAGCATATGGTTGATGATGGCTTCATAAGAATTCGAATCGGTTTGGTTAACATCAAAAAGTTCAACATCGCGCGAAGCATTGTGATTAAGCCCCAGTGCCGGGGCAATAACCACGTGTGCAAAATGCCCGTAGGCCGCCCAGGTTCCCTGCGGCCCCATCGTTGCCAGCGGAACCAGCGCGCCGCCCACCACCACACCCAGCAGCACGCCAAACAAGCCGCGCCAACTCCAGCGCCACAGCCAATACAGCCCCAAAAACAATGGAAACACTTTGACCGCTGCCGCCAGCCCGGTCCACAGGCCAGCCCGAACATAACGCCGGTACGCCAGGCTTGCGCCCGTCAACGCCAAAAACAGCAAAAGCAGCGAGTTCACCTGCCCGCGCGCCAACGCCCGCGCCAAAGCCGGCAGGCATATTAGCAGCGGCAACAACCGCAACGCCCACCAGCGACGGCAATACCGCCGCTGCAGACGCACCTCGGCATCACCGCTGGTTTTTTCCAGCGACCGGGCCAGCCGATCGGTCGCAATCCATGCCAGCACCACGCTTAGCACATACCAAAGCCCCACCGACACCGAAAACGGCACCCAATTGTGCTGCTCGAGCGCACGCGGGGCATCAGCCAATGGCACCAGCAAAATAGCCAGCAGCGGTGGATAGTTGTAATGCCAGCCATTGGTATCGGTAATGCTGTAGATGTTGCCGCCGGTGCGCACCGCCCATGCGGCCCGCAAATAGGTATCGAGATCGGTCTGACGGCGTTTCAAAAATGCCGAATGAATCTCGGTCGCCACGCCCAAGCCAATCACCGCAACCAATAGCGCAACAATGCCGGCAACTTCCCAGCCGTTGATTTTGCCAAATGCGCCCGTGCCGCTGTCTGCCATGACATGATTTCCTTTGCATAACGCCGCGCGGGCGCATGGTACGCCCGCACCACCGCGCTTTATGCTGCACGGCCAATACCCTGCCGGCAGACGATGCACTTATCATATTACGTTGCCTTAAACATCTTTGCGAGCCAATTCACCCGCTGATTGACAACCCGCCCGCATCCCTTCGCGGTAAAACCACGTCGCGCAGCACCCCATGTATAAAAATCTTCTGCGTAAATCTGCGCCATCTGCGGTTAACCCCAGCCGCGAAGCACCTCTAAATTAAAATAAAAATCTCTGAGCCCTCTGTGAACTCTGTGGCAAAAACGTCGCGCAGCACCCCGTAACAAAAAACCTCTGCGTTACCTCGCGTCCACTGCGGTTAACCCCCGTCGCGCAGCGCAATATTAAAAATCTTCGCGTCTTGGCGACTTTGTGGTGAACCCCCGTCGTCGTTTCTGCAAACTCCGCAGCCCTGCGCGCCGCCCGTCACGCAGACCCCCCGTATCAAAAAACTTCTGCGTAAATCTGCGTCATCTGCGGTTAACCCCAGCCGCGAAGCACCTCTAAATTAAAATAAAAATCTCTGTGAACTCTGTGGCAAAACCCGTCGTCGTCTCCGCCCCTCCGCGGCTCTGCGCGCCACCCGTCGCGCAAGCGCCCCGCGATCTGTGTCAGCATCGCATTTGCATTTGTACCCACTTCAACGTACCATTATTCTCTGTTACTGAGGAAAGCCTCAAACCCGCACCTCCTGTTGCCCCGGCGTTTTTTACACTCCGTTGCCTTTAAGTGCCTTTGAGATACCCCGGTATTTGCAGGCGCACCGGCAAAAACCTCCGGCTCGCCTGCGGCACAACGCCGCACGCCGGCAGCTTGGTCATCTGCGGCCCATGGGTATTGCTCCCGGCCCGCAGGATGTTGCCAACCGCAAGGCGCGATATACTTTTTACAGGTTTTTCGGAGAGCCTGCATTGGCTGACAGTTTTAAGAACATCATTGTAAATCATCTGGCTGCGGAAGCCGGCGGACCGCTGGCCATTGCCGAGCTGCGGCGGCGCATCAATCCCGCCCGTGAAGAAGCCGCCGCCTTTGACCAGGCCATAGACGAACTTATTCGTCAGGGCCGCGTAATACCCGACGATTCGGGCGCTGCCATTGAGCTGCCCTCCCGCCAGGATGAGTTTGCGGGCATTTTTCATTCAACAACGCGCGGCTTTGGTTTTGTAACCCCGCTTAAGCTCGATGGCCGCGATGACATTTTTATCCCCGCGCAAGACACCGCCGGCTCGCTCAACGGCGACGTGGTATTGGTGCGGCTCGTGGCCGCCGGCAAACGCGACGACCGCGGACGCTCAACCGCGGGCCGCGTGGTGGATATTTTGCGCCGAGCCAGCAACCGCAGCGTGGGCACATTAGCCCAGGAACTTAACGCGTGGGTCGTTATTCCCGATGGCAACGTACACAAAGCGCCCATTGTGGTGCACGACCCGGGTGCCAAAAGCGCGGCCATCGGCGACAAGGTTGTGGTGGAACTGCTGCGATTTGCTGCCCCCGGCAAACCAGCCGAAGGCGTTATCGTCGAAGTGCTGGGCCCGCGCGGCGAGCCGGAAGTTGAACTTGCCAGCATCATTCACCAGTTTGAATTGCCGGGCGAATTTCCACCCGAAGCGCTGGAGCAGGCGCGGCAGGCGGCGGTGCAGTTTGAACCCACCGCCGCAGGCCACCGCGAAGACCTCACCGGCGAATTGATTGTAACCATAGACCCCGACGACGCCCGCGACTTTGACGATGCCATCAGCCTGCGGCCGCTGCTCGACGACAGCGACTCTGCCGCCGACGTGGAAGAGCTGCTCGGCCCGGAGCTTTCGCAGCGGCCTGGCCCCGCCGCCTGGGAACTCGGCGTGCATATCGCCGACGTGGCCCATTTTGTACCCGTTGAATCTCCGCTCGATATGGAAGCGCGCCGCCGCGGCAACAGCATTTATTTTCCGCGGCAGGTTATTCCCATGCTGCCCGAACTGCTCTCCAATGGCGTCTGTTCGCTGCAGCAAGATCAGCCAAGGCTTACCAAAAGCGCCTTTATTCGCTACGACCGCCATGGCCGGGTGGTGGGCGCCCGATTTGCCAACACGGTTATTCGCTCGGCACGCCGTCTGACCTACCGCGATGCGCAGGCCATTATTGACGACGCCCGCGGCCATGGCCGGCCCTATAGCAAGGGCCTGCTCGATTCGCCGCCCAATCCAAACGTGCCGAAAGTGCCCGGGCCGGTGCGCGATCTTCTGGTAAATATGGACAAACTGGCGCGGGTTATTCAGCGCCGACGCCTCGCCCAGGGCATGATTGTGCTGGACCTGCCCGAAGTTGAACTCATCATGGACCCCGACGGCCGCGTCATAGACGCCCGTCCCGAAGACGACTCGTTTACGCATAAAATTATCGAAATGTTCATGGTTGAAGCCAACGAGGCGGTGGCGCGCTTTTTAACCGACAAGGGGCTTTCGGTGCTGCGGCGCATTCACCCCGAGCCTGACATGGAAGTTTCAGACCAGGTGCGGCGCTTCATGGCGGCATCAGGCAAAAAAATGCCGCGCACCCTCGACCGCCGCATGATTCAAGAACTGCTCGACAGCGTGCGAGGTACGCCGGTGGCCTATGCGGTGCATCTTTCGGTGCTCAAAACCTTTACCACCGCCGAATATTCGCCCGAAGCTATGGGCCATTACGCCCTGGCCAGCGACAACTACGCGCATTTTACCTCGCCTATTCGGCGCTATGCCGACCTTGTTATTCACCGCTGTCTTGATTCGCTGATTGCCCAGGAACATGGGCCTGCGGGTGCTGGGGGCACGCGCCGCAAAAAGCCGGCCCGCACCAGGCCGCCGCAGTGCGACAACGTGGCCCCATCCGCCATGGAAACATGCCTGCTGATGCCGCAAACACTGGGCAACGTGCCCGATCATATAACGCTGCAAAAACTTTCACGGCATTTGTCGTTTACCGAGCGCCGGGCACAAAATGCCGAACGCGAACTGCGGCTGGTAAAAGTGCTGGAACTGCTTTCGCAGCACATCGGCGACACGGTGGACGGCGTAATTACCGGCGTAAACAACTTTGGCGTATTTGTGCAGTCCAGCCGCTTTTTGGTCGAAGGAATGGTTCGCGTTTCAGACCTGCCGCCGGATTATTGGATGTTTGACGATCGCACCGGCTGCCTCCGCGGGCAGCGTACGGGCCGCAAAATCGCGCTGGGCGATCCGGTGCGTGTGCAAATTATGGCCATCAATGTGCCCACCCGACGTATGGATTTACTGCTGCTCGAGCACGGCTCGGTGCGCGGCGGCAAGCCGGCGCTTAAACCTGTGATGACCCGCCGTGACCCCAAGAGTCTCGCCGCCAGCAAGGTATCACGCGAAAAATGGCGGCCCGGCGGCGAGCTGCAACCGCGAAGCCGACAGGGCGGCCAGAGCGGCAAAGGCGAACGAACGCGCAGCGGCCACGCAGACCAGCGCGGCCCGCGAGGCCAACGAGGGCGACGGGGGCGACGGGGGCGACGGGGCCGCCAGCGCCGCGGACGCTAACCCCACACGCACGCAGAGGCAACGGCTATGCTACAGCACCTTTCGCACCGCAACCTAACTGGCGCCGCCGCCATGGCGGCTCTACTCCTGGCCCTGCCCGGCTGTTCGCACAGCACCGCGGCCCAACGCAATGCCGCCCGTGAACAGGTTTGGCAGACCATTGCCCGCGATGAAGGCGAATTGCCACCGGCCCCGGCACCACCCATGCACTACACCATCACGCCCGGTAACAACCCGCCGCCGCCCCATAATGTCGCCACGCCCGACAATTGGGTCGGTGGATTTGGGCCACCAGCCATGCGATAGATTAAAGACCGCCAAAACCACTGCGTCGGCGAAATATTTGGGAACCATAACCAATCGGCAGCGTCTAAAACTATGAGTGCAAGCAGCATAAGCACCGATGCATCGCCCGCACCTGACAACCCGGGCTTGCCGGCCGATGCGCCGGTCGCCCTGCTCGCACAACAGGACGCCCACGCGATGGATGTATTTGTCAGGCAGCATCAAGACCGGCTTTACTCGGCAGTGCTGCGCATTGTCGCCAACCGCGACGATGCCGCCGACATCGTCCAGGACACCCTGGCCAAAGCCATCGAAAATATCCGCGGATTTGCCGGCCAATCGTCGCTGTACACCTGGGTCTTTCGCATTGCCGTCAATGAGGCGCTCACGCATTTGCGGCGGCGCAAACTGCGCCTCACGCAACCGCTGCCCGACGCAAGCTCAACCGGTATGAGCGATTCGACCGACAACCCCGCCGACACCGCCGCCAACCGGCTCGACTATCAGCACGCGCTGACCGCATTGGCCCGCCTGAGCGATGAACATCGCCTGCTCATTGTGCTGCGCGACATGGACGGTGCCGACTACCAGCAAATTGCCGCGGTTACGGGTTTGCCGGTCGGCACGGTCAAGTCACGTTTGTTTCGCGCCCGGCTGGCGCTGCGCCAGGCCATGACCGTTCACGCCCATCAACCAGATGCGGAGGCCGCCGATGAGCCAGCCTGATTTTATTTTTGATGAGGCGACCGAACACGCTCTGCTGGCGTATGTTGAGGGTATCGCATCACCGCAGCAACATGCGGCCGTGGAGCAACTGCTGCGGCAGGATGCCAGGCTCGCAGCGATGGTTGCCGAAATGCGGGCCGATCGGCAGATGCTCACATCGCTGCCATCCGTCAAAGCGCCTGCAAACATCGCCGCGCAGGTGGCTCAACAGGTAACGGCCAGCGCCGAGCGACAGCGCCGGCGACCGCACTGGCTCGACACCACAGCCATAAGCCTGATTGCAGCCACACTGCTGGTGACATGTTTACCCCTGGCCTTGCTGCAAACCGCACCGCAGAGCAAGTTGCCGGGGCAGCCGAAGCGCGTAGCGCTACTAAACAAACCATTGATTGTTTCAGCCCCGCAACTGGCATTAAATGCCGCCGCACGACATCGCTCGCTCAATCAGTTGCAGCAAACGCCTCCGGCGCAGGCGGCAGCGAGCGTCGCGTTTGCTTTGCCCAAGGCGGCCATGAAGCCGGAGATTTTGCGGCAAGCCGCCGCAGTCGCGGTGCCGGTAATCATTCTTGATGTGCAGACCGCAGCACAGCGTCAAGCGGTAATGCGCGAACTTGACAACATTCGCACAGCCACCCAAGCTCGTGCGACCGCAGCCTTCGCGGCCGCAGCCGCAGGCCGCACCGTTGAACGCTCAGTTGGCCAAGCCCGCATGGCACAACCTGAGCCTGCCAACGCAGCGTCGCAACCGGCAAGCCCTTCCACCTGGCTGCTGCGCCTAACGCCAAAACAGTTGCGCACGCTGCAGCATCTCGCAGCTTCAGCCCCCGCACCTGAAAAACTCGCACAAGCTGCGGCCCCGATCAATGCACCAGCAACAACCCAGTCCAACGCAGCAGGCACCAAAAATGCCGCCGCCACCGCCCCGGCAGCCACCAGTCGCCTGTATAAAATTATTGTCCGATTAGCCCCACCTGCACCAACGCAGCACTGAGATCACAAAGCCGTAACCTCGCAGACGCTCCATGCGGCTGCTCATCCATGCCCTGCAGCATGCCAGGCGGTGACCAGGTTGTACAGAATGTTCAAACCAATGCCGATGAGTGCGAACGCAACAAGAATTTTTATGCTCATCCACAGCGCCGCCCGAGGCATTTTATGCAGTTCCGGCTGGCGCACCGTTTGATATACCACGCTGATAATGGCCACCAGCGGCAGCAAAAACCACATCCACAGTGCGGTCAAATGCGGCACCGCCGCATACAGCGGGTCTACCAGCGGAATAAAGCCCGGCACAAGCAGCGTACATTCAGGCAGCATGGGCACCCCCACCCGCGGCCGTTGGAGGCACAGCCGGCGACGGCTCGCTGACACGCATAAATAAATCCACGAGCACCAAAAGGTTAAGCCAGCCCGCCAAGCCGCAATAAGCCGTGGCAATGCCCTGAATAATAGGCGCAAAGCCAACCGGGCGGCCGGCATCAGGCGGGGGCAACATCTGCGTAACCGTTTGGCCCAGCGAGTTAACCCGCCGCGTCGGCACCAGGGCGGGGTCCACGCGGTTGCGAATGGCGACGCCCACAAGCGTTGGCCAGCCGGCGGCATACTGCGAATAATCCCACAGCGGCTGGCGGGGGCGGTCCAGCGCCCGCACGCCACCCAAAAGCAGCCCCATAAAAAACAGCAGGTGAATGGCCACGGCAAATATCAAGGCCCGTTTGCGATCGCCAACAAGGTAATGCCCCAGGCCGGGCACAAGCCAACCGAGCATAAGCGCCGCATAGTCGCGCCCGCCGGTGGAAGATGATGTTTGCGCCGCTGCCACTAAAACAAATGCTCCACCAAGTGCTCTAATGCTCACAATGAACCGCAAATCGCCGCCCGCCGCAGCTCGGTCGCCACGGCCGCAATCAACTCTGGAAGGCGTTTATACAAGCCAGCGTACGGTTTGCCAACCATGCTCCAAACCGCTCGGCCCTCAACACATTTCAAATGGCGGCATTACCGCGCAACATGCCCGGCAGCAAACCGGGCGGCGCCAACCAGCCGTTGCCATAACGCGGCCAGCCGCCAAGGTGTCATACCATCGCGAGCTTACCGGCGTCGAACGCCACACCCGCTTCGCGGGCTATTTCACCCAGGGCTTCAATTTCAGCGGCGGTAAACAGCAGTCCACCGTATTTTTTGGTAAGAGCCATTGCCTGGGCTTCGGGCTGCCCGGGCAGCAGCACGCCTGCATTGCCATGGCCAAGAATATCATCAATAACCGCTCTTACATTTTGCGATTGCGTGCGGCTTTGGGCAAAGTCATCGCCGCTGATAGCATCCGGCCGAATACATTGGAAGTAAAACGCCGGCGTGTGCTTTTCATCTTTGGGACCGGTGTTCCAGCGGCTGCGCAGCGTCGGCAGCGAGCCGCCAATGTACGCCGCGAGTATTTCGTCAATGAGCGAAAGGCCATAACCTTTGTGCTGACCAAATGGCATCAGGGCCACTACTTTGGTCGGGTCGGTGGTTTCGCGGCCGTCTTTGTCTACACCGCAACCCGCCGGCAATGGTTTGCCTTCACGGGCAAATTGCTGCACCCGCCCCATCGCCACCACGCTCGTGGCCCAGTCTATGCAAATAGGAAAGCCCACCGCCTCGGTGGTGGGAAACGCCCATGAATGAGGGTTGGTACCCAGCGTTGCAAACTTGCCGCCAAAAGGCACCACCTCCGCCAGTGCCGCCGTACAACAGGTGTACGCAATGTAACCGCGGCTGGCGGCATCAATCACATACCCGCCGCCCCACAAATAATGAAATGCATTGTCCACCGCAACGGTGCCGCAGCCAAACTCGTCGGCCAGACGCATGGCCTCGGCCATGGCTTCAAACGCAACCGCCTGGCCCAGCTTGCGGTTGGCATTCCAGCGGGCCACCGCACGAAACTTGCTGGGCAGCTTTTCGATGGTTGCACCCGGCACGCACCCACCCGCTTTAGAACCAAATAAATCATCCAGATGCAGTGCCTTGATGGCATTATGTGTCTTAATGCCATGACTCGATGCCAGCGTGCAGAACCGGGCGCCTGCTGCGGCTTCTTCATCGGTAAAGCCGCGTTTTTTATACGCGGCTGTCACAATGGCGTCGTGCAATGCGGTTGGCATGATGTAGGTTTTTGTGCTCATTTGGTTACCTTTTTATATACAAGTTGCGCCGACGTTCCGGCGTGTTTGTGTCATGATCGGCGGGCATTAGTTGCAGGGCGGTTACCCCCGGCGAGCCGGGGGCTAAATGCGGCGCTAAAACTTATTGGCCTGAATGTAATCGGCTTTGCCCGTAAGGTAATTCACCAGGTTGTTGGCCGCACGAAGCCCTTGGCGCTGCACACTTTCGTTGGTGCGGCTGCCTATGTGCGGCATAACAATAATGTTGTCCACCTCCTGAAAAACATGCGGTACCTGCATAGGCTCGTGCGCGAGCACGTCGGCTCCGTAGCCGCGGAGCTTGCCGCTGCGGCAAGCCTCGGCAACATCGCCTTCCACCACCAGGCCGCCGCGGGCCGTATTGACGAGAATAGCCCCATCTTTCATCGTCGCAATAGAGTTTTTATTAATAAAGCCACGCGTTTCAGGCGTAAGATTGGCATGCAGTGATACCACATCAGCCTGGCGCAACACATCCTCGCGCGTCGCCACGCGCACGAGGTTATGCTCGCGGGCAAACGCGTCATCCCAGTGGTTGCCAAAACCAATGCACGTCATGCCAAACGCATTCGCCCGCTTGACCACTTCGCGTCCGATGCGCCCCAGGCCAATGATGCCCAGCGTTTTTTGATACAGTTCGCAGCCGGTTTGCCGACTCCATTTGCCGTTTTTAACCGCCCGCGCATGAAACCAAAATCCCTTGGCCACGGCAATCATCAGGCCGATGGTGTGCTCGGCCACCGTGGTTTCATTAACGCCGGGGGTAAAGAGCACCGGCAGTTTTTTCTGCGTGGCGTAGGCGACATCTATCGAGTCTAGCCCGATGCCATACTTGGCTATCACGCGCAGCCGCGGCAAAAGGGCGTCAATCACCTTGGCGGTGATCTGGTCATCACCGTTAAGCAGTCCGTCAAAGCCCTTTTGTGCTGCGATAAGCTCAAGCATTTGCGTTTCATTCAGCGGCCCGCGGGCGCACACCACCTCAAAGCCTGAGGCAGCTAAAACGTCGTGATGGCGTCCGGGAGTATCTTGAAAGCTGGTGGTTGAAAGTAGTATTTTCATACTGAAAGTATCCGATATTTCCTTAAAAAGTCCAGTCGCTAGCGCGCTAAAAAGTCGAGGTAGTTTTTGGCAAACAGGCGATGCGCGTCCTGAGCTATATCGGCCTCGGTAATGCTGCGGCCCGTAGCAGCCAGCGCCTCATACTTGTCGGCGAGCACCCGGCCGATAACCTCGCGGCTATGCGCCCACTTGTAAATGAGCTGATCAAGAACGCGTGCATCCGAATGCTGCGGAATAAAGCTGCTGCCCAGCAACTCCAGCCGCATCTGTGTGATTTCCGCTATAAGGCTCGGATTGTTTAAAAACCACCAGCAGCCAAACACCATCAGGTTGCCGAACTTGCGGGCCGCCACGGCAAGTTCGTGCTGGTTTTCGCGGGCAAGCATGGTGACAAAAAACTTGTTTTTGTCGAACTGCCGGCACAGGTTTACCACGCTGGCAATATCAGCTTTGCCCACCATATCGCCTGCGTCGCGCAGGGCGGGGTTTACCCGCAAACGCGAGCCAATCATCATGGCAAACGGCAGGCCCATATCTGCACATACAGGCAATATCGCACGCCTCAGCACTTCCAAACCCGCGGCTTCATTCTCGCCGGTGCCGGGGCCGGCCGGGTACTTAAACTCCGGCGGCAGGCTCATCGCCACATAAACCGCGCGCTGACGGCCCAGCCAGTCGGTTAAAAAACGTTTGATCTCATCCATCCCGCCATCGCTAATCTGTGGGCCAACGGCATAACCCCATTGCGCGAGCTTTTGCGCGGCTGCGGCGTAGTCGCGCACCAGAGGGTCTATGCGCAGCACCGCAGTAAAGCGAGCGTCGGCAAGTTTGTGCCCGTCGCGCAGCCAGCGGGTGCGCTCGTTGTCGTCAAACACGGCGTTGGTCATGGTGATGGTGCTGACGTTGGCCAAGGTCATTACTTTGTCTATGTAACCGCTTGGCGTTTGTTCGGCGAAATATTTGCGATAGCGCGCCAGCGATTTCTCGTTCGGGTCCAGCCCCAGGCTTTTAAGCGTTTGCAATACGCCCCGGCACGCCTCGCTTAACGGTGTGCGATCCACAAATAGCTCGCGCCATATAAGGTCAGCCTGATCGCACTTATTCATCCGCCAGAACTCTTCGTAACCGGGCCGCCCCGGCGGTGTCACCCGAAAAAGCTCTGCGACCAGGTAGTGGTAGGTCACCAGCTCATCCACACCCCACAGCAGCAGGCCGTCGGGGTCGCCAACCCCGCCCTTGCCCCCCAGCGGTGTGCCAAACCCGGGCGGGTACAGGTGAGTGTGCATATCCACTATGCTTTGCGCGGCCAGCGTGCGGCGTACCACAGCAGCAATGTCGCCGGGGCTAAGCGCGGAGGCATCCGACATACACAACATCTCCCATAGGAGCCTGCCCAAGTGCTCGGTCGCGTTTTACTGCGTTACCGCACCCAAGCATGCCGGGCCGACAAGCTGGGCATATTTCGCCAAGGCACCATGCGGGTACATGCCGGCCTTAGGCTTCCACGCGGCACGGCGCTGGGCAAGTTCGGCATCCGAGAGTTCAACGTCAATGGTGCCGGCGGCGGCATCCACCCGCACAATATCCCCTTCCTGCAGCAGGCCAATAGGCCCGCCGACCTGCGCTTCGGGGCCGACATGGCCGATGCACAAACCACGCGTACCGCCGCTGAAGCGGCCATCGGTAATCAGGCAGGTATCGTAACCAAGCCCCTGGCCGACAATGGCCGCTGTGACCGCAAGCATTTCGCGCATGCCGGGGCCGCCCTTGGGGCCTTCATAGCGAATAATAACCACATCGCCCTTTTTAATCTTAAGCCCCTGCACCGCAGCCATGGCTTCGCCTTCGCTGTTAAACACGCGGGCCGGGCCGCGATGCTGCAGCTTTTTAACGCCGGTGGTTTTAATCACGCACCCCTCCGGGGCAAGATTGCCGCGCAAAATTTTCAGGCCGCCGTGCGGGCTTATGGCCTTTTCAATCGGCAGCACCACATCCTGCCCGGTGGGCAGCACAACGCCCTGCAGGTTTTCGCGAATGGTTTTGCCCGTAACCGTCAGGCAATCGCCATGAAGAAGTTTGTTGTCGAGCAGCACCTTCATGATGACCGGTATGCCGCCAACACGGTACACATCGAGCGCCACATAGCGCCCGCCGGGCTTGAGGTCGGCAATGGTGGGCGTGCGGGCGCTGATGCGGTCAATGTCATCGAGCGAAAGCTTAATGCCGACTTCATGCGCAATGGCGGGCAGGTGCAGCGCGATGTTGGTGCTGCCCCCGGTGGCCGCTGCGATGGCCACGGCATTTTCAAACGCTTCGCGCGTGAGTATTTGTTTGGGCCGCACATCTTTTTCGAGCAGTTGCATCACCGTGCGGCCGCACTCGCGGGCGTAATTGTCGCGGCTGGTTTCTACCGCCGGCGGCGAACCAGAGCCGGGCAGCGCCATGCCCAGCGCCTCGGCAACGCACGCCATGGTGTTGGCCGTAAACTGCCCGCCGCACGAGCCCGCCGAGGGGCAGGCGCTACACTCAAGTTCATACAGTTCGGCATCGGTCATTTTTCCCGCCGCATGGGCGCCAACGCCTTCGTAAACATCCACAATGGTTACATCGCGCCCCTTAAACTTGCCCGGCAATATCGTGCCGCCATACAAAAACACGCTGGGCAAATTGAGCCGCGCCATGGCCATAAGCGTGCCCGGCAGCGATTTATCGCAGCCGGCAAGGCCCACAAGGCCATCGTAGCGGTGGGCGTGCATCATAAGTTCAATGGAGTCGGCAATAACCTCCCGCGAAACCAAGGAGGCCTTCATGCCCTCGTGGCCCATGGCAATGCCATCTGAAACGGCGATGGTTACAAACTCGCGCGGAGTACCACCGGCTTCTTTAACGCCTTCTTTGGCTGCCTTGGCCTGACGGTCGAGCGTTATATTGCAGGGCGTCGCTTCGTTCCATGTGCTGGCAATGCCGACCCAGGGCTTATGGATGTCGGCATCGGTAAGACCCATCGAGCGAAAAAACGCCCGCTGCGGCGCACGGTCAAAGCCTTCGGTTACTTCAGTACTGCGGGGACGATTCACGGTATGTTCTCCTACACCAGCCGGCGCTATCAATCAGACCGGCAAGGGCGTAAGCATACGGCGCTGGTAATAAAATTTCACGCCCTCGAGCAAGCCAACGGTTTTGACGCATATGACCCGCTCGCCTGCTCCATTTATATTGCTCCAAAGTGATGTAAGCCCCTATACATAACGAAGCGATCAGATTTTCATATTAGCGAAAATTCGAGTTTTAACCTAATAGTTGCAACAGCAACCACCGCTTTGCCGTTAAAATACTATGCGGCCCTGCTATGCGCAGCGCTGCCGTGCGGGGCTCGCTACCTCAGCAAGCTTGCCGCCGGGCCTACGCAAAGGATGGTGTTCTCATGCGTCTACATTGGCACAAAAAAGTCGTCGCGTCGCTCGCTGTCATTTTGGGCGCTGTGGGCCTAACCATGCCCGCACTCGGCGATTGGCAAAACCCCAAAGCATGGGTGCCGCCACGGGCGCATCACGTTCGCATGGCCGGCGGCGAAAGCACCGCCCCGCTGCCCCTGCCGGCGACACCGCAGCGCCGCAGCGAGCACAAACGAAAACCCGCGCCCCCGGCGCTCATCGGCATGATTAACCTCAACGTCATTGCCGACCATAAAGTATCAAACTACCCGACCGAAACCATAGACATCGAAACCCTCATGCACTGGACCAACGCGCAGCTTAGTCTGCACTATCGCTATGTGCAGGTTGATTTGTCGCGCTTCAGTTGGAGCCCCACCCAACTCCCCGTCCTCTACCTCACCGGCTGGACCCCGCTGCCGCAGTTCAGCCCCGAAATTATGGCCAAGCTGCGCGGCTACATTACCGCCGGCGGCACCCTGATGGTAAACGCCAGTTGCGGCCGGCCGGAGTTTAACAACAGCTTTGCCGCCTTTGAGCATCAGCTTTTTCCAAACCGTCCGATGGCCGCTCTGCCTCTGGATGACCCGATGTACCACTGCCTCAACCGCATCAGCACCATGCGCGTGCGCAAGGGCGATGGCCCCTGGAAAAAAATTCCCCCCTACCTTGAAGTAATGTACATGGGCTGCCGGGCGGGCATCATCTTTTCGCCGGTGGACATGAGCTGGGGTTGGAGCGCCGCCAAACGCCCCATCAAGGGCGGCATCTTGTACGACCAGGGCGATGCCCTGCGCCTGGGAGCCAATATTCTCACCTATGTGCTGGCCAACTACCAGTATGCACGCGCCTTTGAAATTCAAAAAATCTACCAGCAATCACGCATTGCCACCCGCGACCAGTTGGTGATTGCCCAGGTTGAAAACAACGGCGATTGGAACCCCACACCCCACGGCCTGCCCAACCTGCTTAAATTCATTGATACCAATTCCACCATGAGCGTGCAGTTTAAACGCAAAAAGATTTCGCTCGACAGTCTTTCCGTCGGGCAATACCCCATTTTGTACATGACGGGTCTGCGCAACTTCGCCTGGACGCCCGCCGAGATACAGCGGCTGCACAATTACCTCCACGCCGGCGGCAAACTGGTGGTGGATGACGCCATGGGCGCAAGCCAGTTTGACACGGCATTTCGCGAAGAAATTGCCAAGGTGCTGCCCCATCATAAGCTGCAGATGATGCCGCTGAGTTCGCCTGTGTACAACGACGTTTTCAAAATCACCAGCGTCAACTATTCGCCGGTGGTGGCATCGGCCGATCCCAACCTGCACGCTCCCGTGCTCGAAGCCGTTATGATTGACGGCGCGCCGGCAGTCATTTACAGCCGCATATCGCTGTCCAACGGCTGGGAAGACCTGCCCAACCCGTATGCCAAGGCATATTCCACAACCGACGCCCTGAAGCTGGGCACCAATATTTTGGTCTACTGCACGCTCAATTGAAGCAGTTTACCAAAGCCGGGCGGCCCTTAACTTAGCCACCGGCTTGCCGGTGGTAAGCCCCCTGCAACCCAACGCCCGTCTTGCATCCCCCGTGCAAGCAGTTACGTCCGCGCCGCAGGCATGGGGCGTGGCAATTTTGCGGGCGGTCAGCCGACTGCGCCGGTACCGCAGACATCTTGTCTGCATCGGCCCGAGTGTGAGATTCTGCGCTTCGCTTCAGAGCAAGGTAGTCAGCCAGCGCCTTGTACCCGGCAAAAGCGATTGGAAATACCAATAAAATCGGCATGATCCCGGTGCCGCCCGGAAAAATTGCCGCGCCGCGGGTATGCCAAAGCCCTTCGGCCACGCGCCAAAACGACTTCTTTGCGGTATATTCTTCCCCTTGTGAAAACCGCCTCGCCGGCGCAGCGGAAAGCCGCAATTAACATGTGCCCAAGAGCGCCCCAGGAGTATGAACTGTGATTAATTTTGTAAAAATGCACGGCATAGGCAACGACTACATTTATGTGGATGCCTTTAGCCAGCAGATTAAAGACCCCGAAAAACTCGCGGTAAAAATTTCGGATCGCCATTTTGGTGTTGGCGGCGATGGCCTGATCTTAATCGGCCCGCCCACCGCCGAGGGCCAAAGCAAGGGTGCCGCCGTTCGCATGCGCATGTTTAATGCCGATGGCAGCGAGTCGGAAATGTGCGGCAATGGCGTGCGGTGCGTGGCCAAATACGCCTACGATCATCAACTCTCCAGCAACAACCCCATGCGCGTGGAGACCGGCCGCGGCGTACTTACCCTTGACCTGTGGATGCAGCACGGCAAAGTAAACCAGGTTACGGTCAACATGGGCCAGCCCATTCTAAAACCCCTTGACATACCCGTTATGATTACCGGCGTAGAACAGGTGGTAGATTACCCCATCGAACCAACACTCCCACTGGAAGCCCTTACCGGCCGCGACTGGATGAAACTCTGCGGCCTCGACGACAAGATGACCTGCGTTTCGATGGGCAACCCCCATGTGGTGTTTTACTGTAAAAACGTAGCCAAAGTTCCCCTGGAAATGGTTGGCCCCATCATTGAAAAACACGCTCTGTTTCCGCGGCGCGTCAATGTGCATTTTGTGCAGGTGCATAACCCCGGCGAACTGACCATGCGCACCTGGGAGCGAGGCAGCGGCATCACCCTGGCCTGCGGCACCGGCGCTGGAGCCGTGTGCGTGGCCGGTGTGCTCACCAACCGCACGCAGCGCATTGTGCTTGCCAACCTGCCCGGAGGACGCCTGGCGCTTAAATGGAATCAGCCCGACAACAGCGTTCACATGACCGGGCCTGCGGTGGAAGTATTTTCCGGACAATTTCGCCAGGACGCTGACTGACCGCCTGCGGCATAAAGCTCGCGGCGGCCAGACCATGCGTTTTATTTTTTTAATTCAACATGAAATTGGAGTAAACGATGGAACTGAATATTGCGGTATTGCCGGGCGATGGCATCGGCACTGAGGTTATTGCCGCGGCCATGCGCGTGCTGGAAGCCGTCGCCCACAAAGCCGGACATAAAATAAATGCCACCTATGGCGATATCGGCTGGGCCGCAATAGACAAACACGGCGAAGCGCTGCCTGCAGCCACGCGCGACATCTGCAGCCGCAGCCAGGCCATTTTATTTGGCGCTGTGGGCCTGCCCGACCGCGACAAAACTCTGCCGCAGGCCAAACGCCCTGAACGTGTGGCCCTTTTAGAACTGCGCAAGGGCCTCTTCGCCAATTTGCGCCACGTTGTTTTGCCGGCGGGGCTGGCTGATCGCTGCCCCCTTAAAAATGAACTCATCGCCCGCGGCATAGACATCATGATTATTCGCGAGCTTACCGGCGGTCTCTACTATGGCCAGCCGCAGGGCGTTACCGGAGCTGCCCCCCACCGCAGCGCGGTAGACACCATGGCCTACAGCGAGCACGAAATACGCCGCATTTTGCGCGTCGGCTTTGAAACCGCCCGCAAACGCCGCAAGCGATTGCTCAGCGTAGACAAGGCCAACATCCTCGCCACCAGCCATCTCTGGCGCGAAATCGCCACCGACATGGCCAAAGAAAATCCGGATATTCAGGTGGAGCACATGTATGTGGACAATGCTTCGATGCAGCTTCTGCGAAGGCCATCGGAGTTCGACGTTATCGTCACCGAAAACACCTTCGGCGATATTTTAAGTGATGAAGCTTCAATGCTCGCCGGCTCCATCGGCCTGGTGCCCTCCGCATGCCTCGGCGAGCCAGATGCCAAAGGCCATACCGCCGTGCCATTTTACGAACCCATTCATGGCAGCGCACCAGATATCGCCGGGCAGAACAAAGCCAATCCGGTGGGCACAATTTTGACGGTTGCCATGATGCTCAACTACACCTTTAACCTCACACACGAAGCCAAAGCAATCGAACAAGCCACCTTTGAGGTGCTCAACGCCGGACAGGTCGTCACCGGCGACCTGGGCGGGCGCGCTTCTTGTTCGCAGGTGGCCGACGCAATTATCGCAGCACTTAAGCACGTCAAATAAGTGCAGCCGTTGACCGCTGCGCCACCACTCGGCAGATGGCCAAGCCGCATGTTGTGAAACGCGATTTGCGAGATGTACCGACAAACCGCCCCGGCAGGTTCATGCCTGCCCGGGGCGCTGCGCCGCAAACCAAACCCTTTGCGATGTCACGTCGCTCGCAGCGCTGTGCCAGAGATGGCGAACTCCCGATAGGGCAGGAGCCACCTATACTGCAAGCGGCCAAAATTTGAGGCAAAATTGAACGTCCCCCACCAACGAGCCACGCGGTTAAGCCGCGTGGTCAAGCCCTTTTGCCCGCCCCGGCCAGCCGCAGCGCCGCCGGGGTGCCCGGGTTGCGCCGCAGCACCATGAGAAATACTTCAATTCTGGCCGCGAGCGGTATATCGAAGTTGAACCAAACATAGCAAAATCTCCCGGCAGTCCGGCCGGGACAAACCCCGGCGGCAAGAAACCAGTTGTCGGGACTCTCCTGCTCTTGCAAAACCCCGACCGCGCTGCGATGTGATGCGCCATGCCCCTCGTGCTTATGCAATGGCACAGGCCCTCGTTTGATGCCACCACATGATGAATAGATTGTATTCACGTAGTGAATAGATTATATTCATGACATGAATACTGTAGTTACACGATGGCTTGCGGCACAATTGGAAGCTGTGCTAAAAGTGCTTCCCGTGGCCGTGGTAACCGGTGCGCGACAGACGGGCAAGACCACCCTTGTACGAAGCGTTCGTGCAGATCGTCCCTATTTTACACTTGATGAAATAGCGTTGCTGGAGCAGGCGGAGCGGGACCCCGATTCGCTTTGTACTCACCCACCGGTTACGCTTGATGAAGTGCAGCGAGTGCCCAAGCTGCTGTTGGCAGTAAAAAGACAGGTTGATCGTAAGCGCAACGCCGGCGATTTCATATTGACAGGTTCCGCCAACCTGTCTTTGATGGATATGGTGTCGGAATCTCTGGCTGGCCGGGCGGCTTATCTTGATTTGCCGCCATTTTGCCCAAGAGAGTGGCTGCGACACCCCCAAAAACTTTCACCGTTTGATTCTCTATTTGAAAGCGACTTTGACTATCGTCGCTGGCCCACCGAAAAAGGAGACTGGCCCGCTTGGCTGTTACGCGGCGGCTACGCGCCGGTGTTGCAGTTAGATTCCGATCAGGCGCGCGATATCTGGTTCAGCGGGTACAGCCAGAGCTATCTTGAACGAGATTTACGGCAACTAAGCGATGTTGCCAGCCTGCCTGATTTTCGCCGATTGATGGCGCTGGCGGCGCAGCGCACCGCTCGGCTGCTTAATCAGTCTGAACTGGCACGCGATGCGGGCTTATCTCAAACCACCTGCCATCGCTATCTTAACTTATTGGAAACTGGATATCTGATTACCCGACTTTCGACGTATTCAACCAATCCCGCCACCAGTCTGATCAAAGCTAAAAAGTTACTATGGAACGACTGCGGTCTGGGCGCCTGGCTCGCTGGAATCAGGTCCGCCGAGGCTCTGGAGTCGCGTATGGATCAGGGCTTTTGGCTGGAGCAAACCATTTTCCAGAGCCTTCAGACCTGGCGTACATTAGACTATACCAATCGCCGATTGTATTACTGGCGCGACCGTTCAGGTCAAGAGGTGGACTTCATTCTGGAGCAACAGGGCAAACTGGTCGCCATTGAAATAAAATCCTCCCGGCAGGCCGCGCTGGACGACACACGCGGCATTTTGGCATTCCGCGGCAACTTGGGCAGAAGCGCCGGATTTTGTAACGGCGTGGTCCTTTACGCCGGAGAAGCCCGGCCCATGGGCGAAAAGCTCTACGCCTTGCCGTGGCACTGGCTCGTACCCGCAGCCGAAAAGCAAAGATGACATTGCACAATGCCACCCACCGATCGGGTCGCGAGCCGACCTTCGAGCCGCTACAGCGCGGTTATTACGCAGCCGCACTCGGCTCGGGCGACATTCTGCGGCCGCTTATGTTCTCCAAGACAATTTTTTTCAGCGGCAGAGCCTCCAGGGCGGTTGCACGTTGGTGGCCGGGGCGATAATCGGGACGCAACCGGCGATACTTGGCTTCGTTGGCCGCGCGGGCCGCAGATTTTTCGGCGGCATCATGAACATCCACCAGCCGGCCTTCCACCAGCACCGAGGCGTAGTCACGCATCTGCTCGGCGATCCAGTCCACCTCCAGGCATACGCGGTTGTTGTGCCGCAATATCTCCGCCTTGCGGCCAGCGTCGGGCACGCGTAAATAAATGGTGTTGCCCTGGCGGCAAAACGGCATCGGAATAACGTAGGGGCGACCCTCGGAGTCGCTCATGGCCAGCCGGCCGATGAGCGCATCATCCAGAAGTTGGTGAATGGCATCGAGATTGATGGGCTGCATAGGAGTTCTCCATAAATAGGTAACAAGACCTTGTTATCCAGATTATACCGGTTATAATGGTTAGTCAACTGGCTGGCCGGCGGCCAATAAGTGCCGCCGCCGCCCTCGCCGGCCATGCCGGCGCCAGGGCCGCAGCACAGCCAAAGTTTGGTTTTGGAGATGTTTTTATGGTGGCTCATAAACCCTCTGCGGCCCAGCTTGCCGCACTCAATCGCCCGTACACCGTCAATGACTTTTCGCACTCACCCATGGTGGTCTTTTATGAAGTAACCCGGGCGTGCAATCTTAAATGCGTACACTGCCGGGCCGAAGCCCAGCCCCATGCCCACCCGCGCGAGTTGCGGCCCGACCAATCGCTTGAACTGCTCGACGAACTCGCCCGCTTTGCCAGGCCGCCGCTCGTGGTGCTCACCGGCGGCGACCCCATCAAACGAGCCGATATTTTTGACATCATCTCCCACGGCGTAAAGCGCGGCCTCACCATGGCCCTCACGCCTTCAGCAACCCGGCTTGTCACACGCAGTGCCGTCGAACGCCTGCATACCGCGGGCCTGCACCGCCTGGCCGTAAGCCTCGACGGAGCCGACGCAGCCACGCACGACAGCTTTCGGCAAGTGCCCGGCAGCTTTCAGCGCACGCTCGAAATCATCGGCGATGCCATTGCCTGCGGCTTGCCTATGCAGATCAACACCACCATCACACGCCTTAACTACTCACAAATAGATGCCATGGCCGAACTGCTGGCCAACTATCCTATCAAACTCTGGTCGGTGTTTTTTCTCGTCCCCACCGGACGCGGCCTCGCCGAGCAGCGTATCTCCGCAGAACAGTATGAGCTTGCCTTTGAACGCCTCGCACGGCAAATGCAACGCCGCAGCTTCGGCATAAAAACCACTGAAGCGCCACACTTTCGACGTTATCTTATCGAGCGCGCCCGGCACAGCGGCGCCCCATCATCCAGCGATGCCCCTGCCGGCGTACCGGGCATCGTCGGCACCAACGACGGCCGCGGCGTCATGTTCATCAGTCACATCGGAGAAATGTACCCCAGCGGCTTTTTGCCGATTAATTGCGGCACATTTCCAAACCAATCGCCGGTGGATATTTACCAGCATGCACCGCTCTTCCGCGAATTACGCAACAGCGACATGCTCAAAGGAAAGTGCGGGTTCTGCCAATATAAAGGCATTTGCGGCGGCAGCCGGGCGCGGGCATACGCGCTTACCGGTGATCCGCTGGCATCTGAGCCTGATTGTATTTATGTTTCGCCGCAAGCTGCGGACACATCTTTGGAGGTCGTTTCATCATGTTAAGCATTACCAACCTGCTTTGTGACCATCAGGCCGGCAACGAACGCCTGCGTTATTCCCACACGCACAATGGCGCCGTCCCGCGTCCCGTGGTGGTGTGGGCGCTTACCAAACGGTGCAATCTCAAATGCGTGCACTGCTATGCTTCCGCCGGCGACAAACCCGCGCCCGGCGAGCTTACCCGGCAGGAAGGCATGAACCTGCTGGACGACCTGGCGGCTTTTAAGGTGCCGGCCGTTCTTTTCAGCGGCGGCGAGCCGCTCACCCGTCCCGAAGTCTTTGACTTTATCACCCATGCCCGCGGCCTTGGCCTGGCGACAACGCTTTCCACCAATGGCGTGCTTATTGATGACGCCGTTGCCGATCGGCTCGCTGCAAGCGGCCTCAAGTACATCGGCATAAGCCTTGACGGCCGCGCCGAACGGCACGACAAACTTCGCGGCATGCGCGGCGCATTTGCAGCTTCGCTGGCCGCCATAGACCGTTGCCGGGCAAGGGGCATCAAGGTGGGCGTGCGCTTTACGGTTCACGCGCTCAATGCCACCGACCTCGACGGCATCTTTGCTCTGTGCGCCGCCCACGATGTGCAGCGGCTGTGCGTATACCACCTCGCCTACAGCGGCCGCGCTGAAAATATGCAGAAGGTTGATCTTTCTGCCCAGCAGACGCGGGCCATTGTAGATCGCATCTTTGACAAGAGCATCGAACTGCACCAGCGCGGTTTGCCGCTCGAAGTGCTCACCGTAGACAACGCCGCCGACGCGGCGTATGTGCTGCTTTGGCTCAGGCAGCACCAGCCCCACCGGGCCGCCGCCGTAGAAGAAAAGCTTCGCGGCACCGGCGGCAACCGATCAGGCTGCAACATAGCGGCCATAGACCCCATGGGCAATGTGCATTACGACCAGTTCAGTTGGCATTACAACTGCGGCAACGTGCGCGAACAGCCCTTCAGCAAAATTTGGAGCGATGCGACTGATCCGCGTCTGACGGTGCTGCGCAATCGCCGCGAGCAGCTACCGCAACGCTGCCGTTCATGCGCGTTTCTGTCGGTATGCAACGGCAACCTGCGCACGCGCGCCGAAGCCGCCACCGGCGACTGGATGGGTTTTGACCCCGGCTGCTACTTAACCGAGCAAGAAAGCCAAAGCGGAAAGCTGCAGGATGCCTCCTGCGATTCGTGCGTATAGTTTTACCGCAGAGCATAACATGGCACGATGGGCGATCTTGCGTATGTATGTCAAACCATGACCGGCACGTTAATTCGTCAGCGTATATATTACGCGGCCAATACCTGCACCCAATCGCTCGCAATCTCTGCATTGCACACCTGTAATATCTTGTTATTTTAACAAGAATTATCCAACGAGCAGTCATCGCATAAAAGCGACGAAAGGCATATAGCTATCACGACTTTTCACCGCGAAGCCGCGAAGTCGCGAAGAAATAATAGAATGCTGACTGCAGCAGCTATGTAATTAAAATTAAGATCGGCCAATAAGTCTGTATTACATATAGAGTTATCTGGAAACTATAAACTGGTAATCATTCAATTAAGTTCCACTTATAAACTTCGCGCCTTCGTGGCTTCGCGGTAAATAAAATCTTCTGCGGCAAATCTGGCCTCTGATGTTGGGCTGCGGGCATAGCCCGCGCTGCGTGACCCCGCATACACTGCGGTGAAATCTTATCTGTTATACTGCCTGCGGCCAAAAGTTGAGGCAAAAGTAAACGCCGCCCACCAACGAGCCACGCGGTTAAGCCGCGTGGTTCGCCCCGGCCAGCCGCAGCGCTGCCGGGGTGCCCGGGTTGCGCCGCAATACCACGAGAAATAGCTCAGTTCTGACCGCGAGCGGTATAACATCTGCGATATCTGCGGTTAAACTCGCAGGGCGAGCGATCTGACCGCGGAGTCAGGGCCTGTAAAGAAATAACATGCACTGATATGGCGCAGAAATTTTGGCCGTCGGCGAGGCGCGAGCGACGCGCATACCCCGCCTGGTGGGTCTGTAAGGAGCGAGTAACGAAGCCGGCGGCCAAAAGAACCAGCCAGATCGTACAGGTTATTTCTTTACAGGCCCTTAATGAAAAGTGACTCAACGCCCCAAATCGCGATCGCGCTTTTTAAGCCGATCGGTCGTGCGCTGCAAAATGCGCTTTTCAGAGTTGCTAAGGCTGTGCAGGCCGCTGCGGCTTACCTTGGCCAGAATGGCGTCTATTTTGGCTTCATCCTGCCGTGCTCGGTTTTCGCTGAGTTTGTCCCAGTGAAAACGCCGGCGGGCCAGCTTACGGCGCTTCGTTGCCGGCAGGTCGCGCAGTGCAGCGCTCATGGCGATGGCGTCCTGCACTTCTTCGGGGCCATTGGCCATCAGGGCCAGCCGCTTGGTATACGAAGCAAAAAAGAGCATCGCCCACAATACCATCGCCATAAAGTTGCCGGTCGCCGCAGAGAGAATAAACAGCGGCATCGCCAGCAGCATACCCAAAATGCATGTGGCGTTAATCGCCCGGTAGAGGCTCGTAAAAGGCCATAAAATCGCCTGCAGCAGCGGGCCGCCATCAAACCAGTAGTACGGCAGAAGATTGATGACCACCAACCCCATGTTCACAAAGTAAAACATCTCCAGGCTGCTGCGAAGCAGATGATGGCCTACCGGTTCAATAATTGGATTGATCGCCCCAAACGCCGCCAAAAAACTCGCCGGCACCAGCAGCGGCTCGCCAAATTGGGCATGCAAAACCCAACCGGTAAGCACACACAAAATCACATTGGCCGCAATTCCGCCGACATTGGCAAGAAAAAACGGCCATGGCTGGGGCGGGCTTGTCGGCTGAACCATGCCGCCGGCGGGCCAGAGCACAAAATCATCGTGGCGGCCGCCAACCCATTGGGCCAGTACCCGGTGCCCTAACTCATGGGAAAGCAGCGCCGCCAGCGTCAGACCAACAAATATCAGGCTCGCCAACCAATCGCCGGTGCGAAGGGCGTAGGCCATATCCAGCACCACTGCGAGCAGCAGCCAAAAGTTGGCCGAGACCCGCACGCCCAACCAGGTGCCCAATGGCAGCGACCAGTTCAAAATAGACAGTGGCCCGCTGGAAAAATCCAGTTGGGCCCCGCCGGTTGAGTTATTGTAGTGTCTATCTTGCCAACTCATGTAAACTCCGCTGCTTCTGATACGCAAGCGCTCCGAGACTGGTTTATTAACCCTTTATATTTCCCGTTTCCGCCAGGTATTTTAGCACGACGGCTATCGTTTTACCGTCAACAATTTCGTTGCTTTTAATAAGGGCCAGCACCTTGGCAGGCTCCAGACATTCGACGGTGATTGTTTCGTTGTCTTCGAGCGCTTGGGGGCCGGGGGTGAGTTCGCGGGCCACAAAAGCGTACATCTTTTCAGTGAGTATGCCCGGCGAAGTATAAAACCAGCCAAACGGCTCAACCCGGCCAGCGCGGTAGCCGGTTTCTTCCTCCAGTTCACGCGCGGCGCACTTGGCGGGGCCTTCCCTGGGTTCAAGCGTGCCGGCGGGCAACTCCCACAGCCACTGTAGCACCGTGTGCCGCAAGTTACGAATAAGCACCAATCGGCCATCATCAAGCACCGGCAGAATAATAACCGCCCCCGGATGCACCACAATTTCGCGCTCGACCATCGCTCCGCTGGTGGTTTTCACACTGCGCAAGGCCATATCCACCCGCCGGCCTTTATACACAACCTTGTCAACGCTGCCACCGGCCACTTGTTGTTCAGACATGTTTGCACTTTCCTTGGCATGAACCCAATAATTCTGCGGCCCAAGCTAACATCGGCCACTCATAGAACCTATAATAAATCAAATGAGTCGCAGAACCAAAGACAGTTCGTCCAGTCGCCGCCGGGCAAAAGTGCCGCACCACGCCAAATCCTCACCGCCAGCGCCCGCCCAACCCGCCGAAGCGCTTGAGCCAACGCCTGCCGATAAGCCCTCGCCGTCGGATGACACCACAAAGTTCGAGGCCGATATAGCCGACGTCTCGACAGCAAGCCCCTGGGATGACCAACCCGCCGCCGATGCAATGGCCCAGCATGATCAAGACCCCGAACTATCCGAAGCCCAAATTGCCGCCGACTTCGAGCAAGATGCCATCCAGGAAATACCCGCCGGAGAAGTCTCGTTACCGCATCCAACCGAGCCGGCAACCCAGCGCATCAGCCGACTGCATGCCAAGGCCCGCGGCTTGCCCCAGTCGCCCGGGGTTTATCTTATGAAAGACACCCGCGGCGTGGTTATTTATGTCGGCAAATCGCTGAACCTGCGCGACCGGGTGAACAGCTACTTTATTCCCTCCACCGATCTTGGCCCGGCCAAGCAGCGACTGCTCGATTATGTCTGCGATTTTGACACGCTGGCCTGCGAAAGCGAAGTGGAGGCACTGCTCGTTGAAAGCAGACTTATTAAAGACATCAAGCCGAGGTTTAACGCCCGCCTTTCCGACGGCAAAAGCTATCCCTACCTCGAAATAACCTCACGCGATGAATACCCGGGCGTTTATGTAACGCGCAATCCGCGGCCCGGCTCTCGCCTGTACGGCCCCTTTATGAGCGGCTATGCGCTTAAGCAGGCGGTTATCTACCTGCAGCGGGCATTTAAATTTCGCACCTGTCACCTCGAAATACTCGAAGAAGACACGCGCCGCCGGTATTTTCGCCCCTGCCTGCTCTACGCGATTAAACAATGCACCGCGCCATGTGCCGACCGCATCAGTCGCGAGGCTTATAAAGAGGACATTGAGCGACTCAAAAAGTTTTTAGATTCCAGCCGCAACGACACGCTCAAACAGATGACCGCAGAGATGGAAGCAGCCGCCGCCGCGCTCAACTTTGAACAGGCGGCCGCACTGCGCGATCAGATCAAGGCCCTGCAATCGCTTTCTATTCGCGGAGCCAACACCAAACTTCTGCAGCCGGAGGTATTTTTTCAGGATTTGCAGGGCGGCTTGCGGCAACTGCAGAATATTTTTGCCTCACCCGACCCGGTACGATCCATAGAGTGCATTGATATTGCCCATTTTCAGGGGGAGGCGACGGTTGGTTCGCTCGTGGCGTTTATTGATGGCAAGCCGTTCAAAAACGGGTACCGGCGGTTTCGCATCAAGGGAGTAACGGGCATAGACGATTACCGCTGCATTCAGGAAGTCGTCACCCGCCGCTACCGCGCCGCCGGGGCCGGCCAAGAACTCTACCCGGACCTCATATTAATTGATGGCGGCCTCGGCCAGTTGCACGCCGCAGAGGCCGCATTTGAAAACGTGCCGATAAAGCCGCCATTGCTGGCCAGCCTGGCCAAACGCGAGGAAATTATTTATGTGCGCGGCCGAGCCGAGCCGTTCAGGCTGCCCAAAACCAGCCAGGCTCTAAAAATATTGCAGCATATACGCGATGAAGCCCACCGTTTTGCCCAGCACTACCATCATGTGCTCATCGCCCGGCGACAGTTTGAACAACTCGTAGGCAGCAGCAAACGCCCGCCCGCCAAGACTCGTCGCAAGCCAGCCCAACCCACCGGCCGCCGCAAAGCCATCAAACCGCACCAGCAGACCGTGGCCCCCAATGCCCGACCTGCCACGGCATCATCACCAGCCGATACAACCACCCTGCCAGTACTCACCACCGAGGACCTTCGCCAGAAAATAAGCGAACTAAAAGCCAGCCGCGGTGGGCTTGCTTAAGCAAGCGGCTGGAGTATCCGAGAGGAGAATAAGCCTTGCCGGAGCCTTCTTGCACTGCTTCGGCAGAAGCCATGCGACCGTAACTGCCCCCACGCGTCTGGCCAGGCGATTCATGCCATTCGAGCAGTTCTCAAAAGTCTTGTCGCACATGCCCGCCAATATTCGCGCGTGCATAATTTGCGCCACGTCGGTTTGTGTGGCATAGTAACGGCATGCGATGAATCGCTCCCAAATTCGAGAATGGCTCGCTGCAAGAGTTGCAGGCTGCCGAGAAGAGTGCCACCGCAGCACCGTTGCGGAATTATTGGCTGATAAGCTGCATGCCGGAATCGTGGCGTTGTGAGCCTGAGACCATTTGCCTACCCTCTTCACCGCAGCGAGCTGCTGGGTTCATCTCGGCGGTCGTCCCGCAACACGCCCCAACAGCCGCATCGCAACAACCTCCGCTAAAAGGCCTTCACACCCAAACACATCACGTTTCAATCCGCTGCGCCACCCCGCGCTCGAGCAGGAATGTCGTTAATATGTGTTTCAACCCCTCTGCCGTTTGGCTGTAAAGGCGGACGATAAGGCCATCGGGTCCAGCGCGGAGCCCGGCGCGGTGCCAAACCTAGAAACACCGTTTCGCTGCTACCTTAGATTCCAGCACCGCGGTCAGCAGCATTTGCGTTACCACTGGAAATATAGTACCTTATTTAGTAAATGTAGTAAACAATGAGAATGAAGATGACACGCATTGGAAATATGGTACGGGAAGCACGCAGGCGACGAAAAATGACCGTTGCCGTTTTGGCGGC
>JBMFVX010000005.1:0-42620 GCA_049965775.1 Phycisphaerae bacterium | reverse complement strand
GCGAGGGCGGCAATGGTGCGAACGCATGTGGTCGGCCATGGCCACCTGCACCCAGCAACAACGCAGCGTCTTTGAATTCCTGTATCAGACCGTAGCCAACCACTTCGCAGGAAAACCCACACCCTCACTGCTTCCTTCAGGTCCGTGAACGGTTACGATGCAGACAAGATGTCTGCGTTACCGGCGCAGCCGGCAGACTGCCCGGAAAAATTGCCACGCCCAACGCGATGCAGTGTTGGCGTCGGCCATGATTTTTTAAGAGACTAGCAAACATGGGCAGAAGTTCTTCCAATGGGCTTGCAAGCCTCATCAGCTCCACTCAAAATCCACACCACCAGACGCCGCTTTTACCTTGCCAAGAAACACGGGCTTTTCACCCAAACCTCTTAAGTGCGACATAACATAACGCGTAAACTTGGGGGCCACCACAAAACAATAGCCTATGCCCATGTTAAACACATTGAACATTTCGTCGCTATCCACGGGGCCGTTTTTCTGCAACCAATCGAAAATCGGCGGCGGCGTCCATGAGTCCCGTTTAATGCGAACGGCCATTCCTTCCGGCAAAACACGCGGAAGATTGCCCGGCAAACCGCCACCGGTAATGTGGCTCATGGCCTTAACGACCCGCTTCACTTTATAGTGTTGCAGCAACCCAAGTACCGACTTTACATAGATACGTGTTGGCCGCAGCAACTCTTCGCCCAATTGACAGCGGAGTTCAGGAATATATGCATCAGTGGACAACCCCAACTTATCGAAGCAGATGTGCCGCACCAAAGCATATCCATTGGAATGCAATCCGCTTGAAGGCAAACCAATGATGCTGTCGCCAATCTCCACCGTGCTGCCATCGAGTACGCGGCTTTTCTCCACAACTCCCACAGCAAAGCCAGCCATGTCAAACTCACCGGGCGCATAAACCGCAGGCATTTCGGCGGTTTCGCCGCCGAGCAGAGCAGCCCCGGACTCCAGGCAGCCATCCGATACGCCCTTGACCATTTGGGTTGTAACTGCCGGATCAAGCTTGTGCACAGCCAGATAGTCAAGAAAAAACAGCGGCTCGCCGCCTTGCACGATCAGGTCGTTAACGCTCATGGCCACGAGGTCTATGCCCACGGTATCGTACTTCCGCATCTGGGCGGCGACCTTAATTTTGGTGCCGACACCATCGGTGCACGCAATGAGCACCGGCTCTCGATAGTTTCGGGCAAAGAGTTTTTCGTTGTAATCCAGCCTGAAAAGACCGGCAAAAGCCCCATACTTACCAAGCACACGCGGGCTGTAGGTTCTCCCGCACAGGTGCTTTATTTGGTCCACCATCTCGTCGCCGGCGTTAATATCCACACCGGCGGTTTTATATGTTACGTTCTGTTTTCGATTGCTCATCATGCGGGCAAAGTTTAACCGATGCACAATTATTTGCCAGATGCTGTGGTAGCCCCATCAGAGCCAAGCCGGTCCCAGGAACGGCCATCACGCGCCAGCAGCATGTCGGCCTCAGCGGGGCCCCAACTTCCAGGTTCGTAAACGGCCAGTGGCGAAAGTCCAGTTTGCCATCCCTCTTCAATACGGTCTATGATCGCCCATGAACACTCAACTTCATCGCGGCGAATAAACAGCGTTGAATCCCCGAGAATGGCATCCAGCAGAAGCCGCTCGTATGCTTCCGGTGAATAGCTGCCGAACGCCTCATGGTATTCAAAATCCATGTGCACCGGGCTTATTCGGGTGGTGGTACCCGGTCGCTTGGCATTAATTAAAAGCGAAATACCCTCATTGGGCTGCACCCGAAGCGTCAGCACATTACGCGCCACGCGATTTGCCTGTGCATTAAACAATACCCCGGGAGCCGAATTAAAGTGGATGCTCAACTCCGACCCCTGCCTATGCATGTGCTTGCCGCTGCGCAGATAAAACGGCACCCCCTGCCAGCGCCAATTGTTGATGTACAGTTTTACCGCCGCGTACGTTTCGGTAACACTCTGCGGCGCCACGCCACGCTCCTCGTGGTAGCCCACGACTTGCTTACCATCAACCTGCCCAGCCGAATATTGACCGCGTACCGTGTAATCCGCCACTTCCTGCGGGGTAAATAATGGAATAGATTTTAGAACACGTACTTTTTCGTCGCGGATGGCATCACCGTCGAGCGCCACCGGCGGCTCCATTGCAATTAACGTCAGCAATTGCATCAGATGGTTCTGCAGCATATCGCGCAGTGTGCCCGCTGTTTCAAAGTAACCGCCGCGCCCCTCCACCCCAAGAGTTTCGCCAACGGTGATCTGCACATGATCCACATAACGACGGTTCCAGATCGGCTCAAAAATGCCGTTGGCGAAGCGAAAGATTAAAAAATTCTGCACGGTCTGCTTGCCAAGGTAATGGTCTATGCGAAATACCTGCGACTCGTCAAATACCCGATTTATATGGGTGTTAAGCTCTCGCGCTGTGGAAAGATTTCGCCCGAATGGCTTCTCCACAATGATGCGACGCCAGGCGCTGCTGCTGAACGGATCAATATTGCCCAAGCCCGACTCGCCCAGGTGATCTACAATCGGCGCAAATTCCGTCGGGCTGGTCGAAAGGTAGTACAATCTGCGACCGCCGGTGCCAAAACGCTTGTCTAATTCAGACAGGCGTTTGGCGAGCGATTGATACCCGCCGGCATCCTCAAATGTGCTTTGATGATAAAATAAACGCTGCGCTAAATCGTCCCATACTTCTTTCTCAGCCGGCTTTACGCGCGAAAACTTATTGACCGCGTCAAGCATTTCAGCCCGAAATTGTTCGTCTGTCTTTGCTCTCCGGGCAAACCCAACCATCACCGAAGACTTCGGCAAAGCGCCGTCCCGGGTCAAGTTATAAATGGCCGGCAATAGCTTGCGTCCCGTCAAATCACCAGTGGCTCCAAAAATGACCACAACACAAGGCTCGGCAATATTACCGGCAGCCGATTTTCTGGAAGCATCTGTCATCACACCGTCCTCGGTAAAGTTACCCAATCCGCCATATAATGCCCGCATGGCCGTATGTTGGTCAAACGAGTTGGCAGGAATTGAAGCATGAACGACGCTTTATGGGCTCCCTGGCGCATTGATTACATTCGAACGGTTGCCGACGGTGGTACGGGATGCTTTCTGTGTGAGGCAGCCACCATGCCGCAAAGCGATGCGCCACATTTGGTGCTGGCACGCAACAGCCGATGCATTTTGATGATGAATAAGTTTCCTTATGTTAACGGGCATCTACTGGTAGCGCCATACCAGCACGCTGCCGACCTCAGCCAGCTTTCCACCGATACGCGTAGCTCTATGATGGAACTGGTGGTATTGGGTCAACAACTGCTTTCCGAAGCCATGAATCCGCAGGGTTTCAATATCGGTCTGAACATCGGCCGCTGCGCCGGAGCGGGCGTTCCGGGCCATGTGCACATGCACATCGTGCCACGGTGGAATGGCGACGTTAACTTCATGAGCGTCACAGGCAATGTGCGGGTCATTCCACAGGCATTGACTGAGGCCTACAAAGCCCTTCTTGCCGCAGCCGCCAAGGTTTTACCGACAGGTACAGCCCGCGCCTTACAGCATAATCTTTCAACGGAGTAAAATATCGTGCTCGCCATGATTGTTATTCCAGCACGTTTCAATTCCACGCGATTGCTAGGCAAGCCGCTGCTTAATCGCACTGGTAAATACCTGATCGAGCATGTGGTGGAGCAGGCTTCAAAGGCAAAACGCGCCGACTTGGTGGTGGTGGCCACCGACGATCAGCGAATCGCCGCCGCGGTACAATCTTTTGGCGGCCGATGCGAATTAACACAATCAACACATCTTTCAGGAACCGACCGCATCGCTGAAGTCGCCGCACGACCCGCTTTTGCGCGTTACGACATAGTGGTAAACGTACAAGGCGACGAGCCGGAAATTGCCCCGGAGCTTATTGACGAGTTGATTGTCGCCTGCAGCACTCCAAGTACCGGCATGTCAACCGCCGCAGCGCCGGTGGCAAGCCGTCAGGAATTACTCTCACCAAACGTAGTGAAGGTTGTGTGCGACCAGCAGAGCAGCGCTTTGTACTTCTCGCGAAGCGTCATTCCATTTGATCGCGACGGAAACATCACAAGCCAAACAGATGTCGGCCGATGCTACCAGAAGCACCTCGGCATTTACGCGTACCGACGCGACGTGCTGCTGCAACTGGCCGCAGCCCCCCCCTGCCAGCTCGAATGCGCCGAAAAGTTGGAACAACTCCGCGCGTTATACCTCGGTCATAAGATTCTAGTGGTTCGCACACTCAACGCTCCGCATGGAATAGACACCCCGGCTGATTATGAAGCATTTGTGGCACGCCGGGCGTTTGTGTGAGGTTGGATTTTTGTCCTGCTTGGCATTACAATTCGTTCATGTTTCGCGGGCGTGGCGGAATTGGCAGACGCGCTAGATTCAGGTTCTAGTGTCCAAAAGACGTGGAGGTTCGACTCCTCTCGCCCGCAGTAACCTACCCATTGGCTATTCCTTTTATATCTAACGCCATGCATAAGCTCTGGCTGCCCCCTGCAGCAACCCCTTCAAAAGGCCGATCTTACCGGTCAAGTGCAATTATCGGACGCTCGCAACCCAATCGCCAAAAAATCGTGCGTGAAGCTCAAATTGCTATTGAGTACCCTGCCATCCATAGCCGATAAATTCGCAGGGACACTGCACTTATGAGAACATCTGCCGCAAAACAATCCATGCGACCACCGCATGCCCGAAAGGTTGTGATCGTAGGCCTTGCGATCGCCATTGCAATTGCCATTCCCGCCGTTGAGTTCTACATGTCCCAGCGCGCGGCGATTGCCCAAGCCGAACTTGATCTCGACTGGGTCAAATATGTTAAGCCGCTGATCTCCATGATGATAAAAATTCAGCAGCGGCGACAACTTGTGGCGGCCAGCCTGGGTGGCAGCGATCAGGCTCTTGCCAGATTGCACCAGCTTGACCGCAACATCGAAAACCGCATGCAATCATTCTCCAGGCTCGATCAGCGACTGCAAAATCCTCTCGACTCAAGCATGCGCTGGCGCATCATCAAGCACGAATGGAAAAATCTCGCGGCGCATCACACGGGCCTTACCAGCAGCGAACTGAACTATCGCCATGATGTGCTCCTGGCCAATATATGGAATCTAATTGTTCACACTGCAGACACAGCCGAAATGGGATACACCGGTTCTGTAGGCGAGGTCTATCAGGTAGACGCCCTGCGCATGCAAATTCCATCGCTTATCAACCACATTAACCTTGCCGATAATTTGCTGTTGCAGCATAAGCACGCCGCTCCAATGCTGCCGCTGCTGCAACATCAGTTGGCCATCATTGACACCAATTTGTCGGCCATTCAGTTGGACATGACCCGCTCCGATGCTCATCAGCCCGCTGCCAACAGCACCATTAACAAAAACCTGCAAAGCCTTAAGCTTCAGCAAGCCCGGCTTGCCAAGCTGAATGCACAACTTCAAGCTGGCGCCTTAACAGCCCCTCTGCGAGGTAGTCTGCTGCAGTTCTCGGCGGCCAGCTCTCATGCGGCGGCCCGTCTCTTTCATGACAGCATCACGCAACTGGCTGATTCGTTCGGGCAGAGGCTCGTTGCGTTGAAGCACAGGCTCGCCATCTACCTTGCCTTGGAACTCGGCGTTGCCGCTGTCGTTCTTGGACTTTTCATTGCGATGTATCGCTCCATGCTGGCAGCCATACTCGACCGGTTCCGCGCCGAGTCCAATCTGCACCAGGTCAAAAACCTGCATGAAGCTCTAGGGCATATACATCAATTGATAGCGCACCGCTCCGAGCAGGCGGCCCTTTTTGACAAAGTATGCCAGGTTGCCGTTAAGGAAGGCGCCTTTTGCCTTAGCGCCATCGTGCTTTTTAACAGCGACTCGCATGAACCGGTAGTGGCAGCCTGGGCTGGCGCTGGCGATTTTTCCGGCATTGACGACCGCGAGTTGAACCGGTTGATTCTGGCGTGCGCCTCACAATTAGATCGTGTCGCGCTTCGCCCCGAGCCGGTGGTCGCCTCCAATTTTGATGCGCCTGCGGTATTTTCATTCGGCACCCGCCGACTTGAAACAACGCTGCGCGTGGCCGGCTTTTGGCCGCTAGGCCAGGGCGGAAAATTCGTGGGCGCCATGGCTCTATTCGGACAAAACAGCACCCTGTTCGATGCACAGGTCAAAACGCTCATCGCGGAGATGGCCGCCGCCCTCTCATTTGCACTCGACGACCTTGAGCGTGAACAAACCCGTCGAATCGCCGAACACGCTCTTCGCGATTCCGAGCAGCGCTACCATCTTATCATGGAGGGCGCCGGCGACGCCATTTTGCTCATGGATGCCGATGGCCGCATTCTTGAAGCCAATCGTCGCGCCTGCGAGCAGTTTGGATATTCACGCCATGAACTGCTGGCAATGCGTTCCAGCCAGCTCTTTCCGCCCCAGGCTCAGGATGACGCACAAACGCGGCAGATAAAAGTCCTGGATGATGGACAAACGGTCAACACCACAACCGTGGCTTTGCGCAAAAACTTCGCCACATACCCGGTTGAACTCAGCGAATCACGCGTGGAGTTTCAGGGCCGATCACTACTCTTGGGCATTTTCCGCGACATCAGCGATCGCAAGGCCGCGGAAGAACGCATTAAATATCTTGCTTATCATGATCCGCTGACCAATCTACCCAATCGCACGCTTCTTAACGACCGACTTGAACAATCGCTGCGGCACGCACGCCGGGAAAATACCACGGTGGGCGTTATCTTCCTGGACCTGGACAATTTTAAGAGCGTCAATGATACACTCGGGCATGACTTTGGCGACGAGTTGCTGCAGCGGGCAGCTCGACGTCTGCGGTCCGCCCTTCGATCGGAGGACACCGTGGCACGCCTGGGCGGCGATGAGTTTGTGGTCATCCTGCCGCAGCCTGCTTCGGCTGACGAGGTCGCACAGGTCGCCGAAAAAATACTCCAGACTATGAGCGTTCCGTTTGTCATCTCGGGCCATACATTCCATATTACCTGCAGTATGGGCATGAGTCTTTTTCCGCGCGATGGACAGGACTGCGGCGAATTGCTGCGCAATGCCGACGAAGCCCTCTACCGTGCAAAAAAGGACGGCCGCAACCGCTTTGCCGTTCATTCGCCTGAGATGCACGCCGCAACCGTTGAAACCCTCTGGATGGAAAATGACCTGCGCGAGGCGCTGCACAAGGAACAATTTGTTCTTCATTACCAACCACAGGTGGATCTAAGCACCGGCAAGATCATCGGGGCGGAAGCTTTAATCCGATGGCGCCACCCGCAGCGCGGACTCATATCGCCGGCAAAGTTCATCCCGCTTGCCGAAGAAAGGGGCCTCATGCTGATCCTGGGCTCCTGGATACTGAATTCCGCGTGCCATCAGATCAAACGCTGGCAAAACAGCGGCCTGCCTGTGGTGCCGGTGGCGGTTAATCTCTCCGGCATACAGTGCCGCGAAGCATCGCTTACCAACACCATCGCCAATGTACTGAGCGCAACCGGTCTTGACCCCCGCCTGCTGGAATTGGAAATTACCGAGGGCACGCTGATGTCGCAAACCGATTCCCTCCGGGCACGCATGATTGAATTGAAAAAGCTTGGCATTCGTTTTTCGCTCGATGATTTCGGCACAGGCTACTCAAGCCTGAGCTATTTGACAAGATTTCCCATAGATACGCTGAAGATAGACATTTCGTTTGTTCGCGGCATGCTCGACGATCCGAAAGACCTGGCCGTGGTTGACACCATTATTGACCTTGCCGGCAACCTGCAGCTCCATACCGTTGCCGAAGGCGTTGAAAAAGCCGAACAGGTCACGCTGCTAAAACTACTGGAATGTCGCGCCATGCAGGGCTACTATTTCAGCAAACCTCTGGCTCCCGAGGACTTTGCCGCCATGCTCGCCGAAGATCGGCGCCTTATTCCGATAAGTCAATCCAAAGTCGCTGCAGAGCCACCTATTATTCTCTCGGCTTAATTCGCAATATGCTGCTCCGCCGGCTCTACGGCGCTGCATCGGGAGCCGCCAAAGCAAGCTGCCGCACCGTCTCCTCTATCACATGCGCGTTGCTCGACCACACACAGCAGAACATCGCTTCGCGCACTCGACGCTGCGCCGCATTTCCCATGACAAATCCCCGGCCTTTCGAGAGTTCAAGGCACATCAGCGAAGATCGGAAAGCCAACAGGTTGGCCTTGGCCCGCAGCGCTGCGGCCTCGCTCAAAGGCAGCTTACCGCCGGAGCCGCGCCGGTAAACGCACCGGGCCAGATGCTTGTATTCGTTCCGGAGTGTCGCGACGCTTCGGCGGCATTCGGCCGAGCGTCCCGACAACACCAATCGAGCCGCGGAAATTGCGCCGGCGGCAACCCCAAGTGGAAGCACACATGTTGTTAATGAAAAGCGCCGCACGGCATCGGTTGCAGCCAGCACATGTGCGCATGGTCCCAACAGCACAAGGCTGGGGAGCACCTCGACGCCTTTAAGCCGGACCGCACAGGTCTTGGACCCATTTAACGCGGCCATCGGCGGCGGCCTCTCCGGCGTCACACCCTTGTGCGACGTTGGCAGCAATACCAGAAGTTCTTGCCGATTGGTTGTTTTGGTGCCGACAACAATCCAGCGGCTCTCATTCGCTCCCGTCACCCAGGGGATACGACCATCGAGCGTCCAGCCGGCGGCAGTTCGTGCGGCCACTACCGCAGGCTGATGCTGGTGTTGCGTAGATGTTGTAAGCTGAGAAATTCCAATCGTCGCCCAGCTGCGTCCTTGAGCCAATGTCTGTAGCACCGTGCCTATCGCCGGTGTTGCCGGGCAACTCTGCAAAAGCCCAACGGCGGCATCGCGCTGGGTCCAGGCCAATGCAGTGGTCAGGCAGCATGCGGCAACCTGCTCATACCGGCGATGAAGAGCCATCGCAGCCATACCGGTGCCGCCAAACCTGCGTTCTACAGCCCAACGCATCGCCCCTGCCTGCTTTAGGCGTCGCAGGCTGCTCTGTGGCCAAAGACTGTGGGAATCTACTGCGTCGGCCTTGTCTGCAATGCCTGCGAGTACTCCTCGCCAAGATGCACTTTGCCGGTTTTTCATGATAAAGGCCGCTCGCCTGTCTCCACCTGAAAAGTCGGTACGACAAAACACCGCCTTTGGCACGCCCGATGAGCGGCCAGCTGGTTCAAAACCGCCGTACCCTCCGGCAGCCACATCGCTGTGCGACATGGGCCGCAGCTATTCGAGGGAACAGCACAGCTTTGCTGACGACCATGCCGCATGTAAGTCTTACTTTGCCGCCAAATAAAGCTGGCCGACTTTTTGCCAGTTTACAACGTCCCACCACGCCGCGAGGTAGTCGGCCCGCTTGTTTTGATATTTTAGATAGTAGGCATGCTCCCAGACATCCACTCCGAGCACCGGCTTACCCGAAAGCCCGGCAATGGCATCACCCATAAGAGGGTTGTCCTGGTTAGCCGTCGAGCCAATAGCCAACTTGCCACCCTTCACCACAAGCCACGCCCAACCAGAGCCAAAACGCTTCATACCTGCATCGGCCAGCTTCGTCTTAAAGTCTCCAAACGAACCAAAACTTGCTTTGATGGCCTCGGCCAATTCTCCCGTAGGCTCATCACCACCCTGCCCTTTTGGGGCCATAATTTGCCAGAACATGCTGTGATTAATGTGGCCGCCGCCATTGTTGCGAACCGCACCGCGAATATCCTCCGGCACCGAGGCCAGGTCCCCTACCAGAGCCTCAATTGTTTTGCTCTCAAGGTTGGCCTTGCCTGCAATGGCATTATTAAGATTAGTTACATACGCACCATGATGCTTACCATGGTGAATTTGCATGGTCTGCGAATCAATCACAGGCTCAAGAGCCGCGAAGTCATAGGGTAAATTAGGTAAAGTAAAAGCCATAATAGCATCTCCTGTCAAAAACCCATAAAACATCTTCACCGTCGCGCACATGTCTGGGCTTGTCACAAGTGCGGAAGAACACATTCCTTTATAGGCCGTAGTGGAGTCGTTAGTCAAGCATCTTTTGCGCCTTTACCGTAGAATTGCTCTCCATGGGCCGTACCGCTAACGTGTACAATTTAGCCTGTAAACCAGGCGCTTGCGATGCGTACTTTAGCCCCAGCTTGCCGGAAACCCACAAATTGCAGGTTTGAAAAATGGCGCAAAAGTCCTTTACTCCCGATCAAGTCGGGTTCATGCACAAGGCTCTGCAACTAGCCCGGAACGGCTTGGGCCGCGTTGAACCCAACCCCCTGGTGGGCTGCGTGATCGTACGCAATGGCATAATCATTGCCACCGGTTACCACCGCGCATTCGGTGGTCCTCACGCAGAAATTGAGGCCCTAAAAGCAGCCGGAACCAAAGCTCGCGGGGCCGAGTTGTATGTTACCCTCGAACCCTGCTGCCACACCGGCAAAACCGGCCCGTGCACCCAGGCGATTATCGCCGCCGGAGTTCGCAAGGTTGTTACAGCGATGATTGACCCTTTTCCAGCCGTAGCCGGCCGGGGAATTGCCGAACTTGAAAAGGCCGGCCTCGATGTAACACACGGGCTTCTGGCGGAACAAGCAGCTTCACTCAATGCTCCTTTTATTAAGCGGGTTAACCGCAATCTTCCCTATTGCATAATGAAATGGGCGCAAAGCCTTGATGGCTGCGTAGCAACGCGCACTGGACATTCTCAATGGATCAGTTGCCCCGAGTCTCGGCAACGTGTACATGAGCTGCGCGGCCGCGTTGACGCCATTATTACGGGCATCAACACCGTGCTCGCGGACGACCCGCTGCTTACCTGCCGCGCACAAAAAACTTCGGCGCTCAAGCGAATTGCCTTGCGTGTGGTACTCGATAGCTCCTGTCGCACGCCCCTGAACTCCAAGCTTGTTCATACGGCTAAAATTCATCCATTGCTCATCGCGCATAAGGCCAATCTGTCCGGCAATGCCGGCCGCCGAGCTGCCGCATTGCGTTTGGCAGGCGCCGAAATGCTGCCGCTGGGTAGCAACGCTCTTGGTCGCTTACGCCTTGATCAATTATTGAAGACCCTAAGCAAGCGTGGCGTAACCAACGTGCTAATTGAGGCCGGGCCAACCGTGATGGGATCATTTCTGAAGCACAGATATCTGGTTGATTCCATTGAGGCTTATATAGCGCCGTGCGTACTTGGCGATGCACAGGCTGCCCACGCAATCGCCGGCTTTGCGCCCAGGCTCTTTAGCCAGGCCATACCATTCGTCTGGAACCAGGCACTGCGTGTTGGCGTAGACTGGCTGTTGACCGCCCAACCCCAAGAACAGGCCGCATCTTCAACAAAAAAGCAACCCGCTGATCATCAGTAAACTCTCTGTGTACTGACGAAAATGCACCGCCGCTTTTATCGCTCAACGACAACCGCATTACGTTTCTGCTGGGCCGCGTTCATTTCTTGGGCCGTTGGGCTGTTGCCTGTTTTCATCATCTGCACAAAACAATCGAATAAGTAAGTTGCGTCATGCGGGCCAGGGCTGGCTTCAGGGTGGTATTGCACCGCAAATACCGGCTCCATCGCCATTCTAAAGCCCTCTAATGTCTGATCATTGAGATTAATGTGCGTAGGCTCGCCGCCGCGCTGCTTGAGCGACTGCGTGTCCACCGCAAAGCCATGATTTTGCGAGGTTATTTCAACCTTGCCGGTACCCATATTCTGTACCGGCTGGTTACCGCCACGATGGCCAAACTTGAGTTTATAAGTTGAAGCGCCGAGAGCCAGGCCCAAAAGCTGATGCCCCAGGCAAATTCCGAATATCGGTTTTTGACCAATCAACTTCTTCAGCGCCGCCTGCGTATACGCAATAGGCTCCGGATCGCCCGGCCCATTGCTTACAAACACACCATCAGGCTTTAGCGAGAGTATTTCCTCCGCGGGGGTGGCCGCAGGCACTACGGTTACCCGGCAGCCGCTCTGCACCAGGTTGCGTAAAATGTTACGTTTCGCGCCGCAATCTATTGCCACCACATGAAACACCCCTGCGGCATGCGAATCATTCGGCTGCGCCCACGAGCCTTTGTCCTGCTGCCAGGCGGTGACCTTGGGAGCCGCCACCTTTGATACCAGGTCAAGCCCGACCAGCCCCGGCCACTGGCAAGCCTGGGCCAAAAGCGCAGCATCGTCGCCAAGCCTTGCGGGATCGGTACATATAACGCCCTTAAGAGCGCCTTGTATGCGTAACTTGCGAACCAATGCGCGTGTATCAAGCCCCTGAATGCCCGGCACGTTATGCCGCTGCAGATAATCTGACAGCGACTCCACCGCGCGATAGTTGCTTACTACCGCTGAAAGTTCCTTGACAATAAAACCTTCCACCTGCGGATGCCCGGATTCTTCGTCCTCCGCATCGGCGATTCCGTAGTTTCCGATCTGCGGGCACGTCATGGCGACAATTTGACCGCAATAAGATGGATCGGTCAAAATCTCCTGATAACCCGAAAGCGAAGTATTAAACACAACCTCGCCCACATGCGTGGCAGTCGCGCCAAACGCGCGACCTGCAAACACGGTGCCATCTTCCAAGACCAGCTTAGCCGATACTAAATCCATAGCTTTTCCACCTTGTTGCACATATTGCTCGCGTTGGCGGCAGGCTCAGTGCCTGCGACGCCTATTATATCCGATGGTAAAAAAATGTCTTGAGTAACGAAGGCCATATGGATGCGGCAAAGGACCATAAGGCTGATATTCGCAAATTCAGCTTAAGCACTCGACACAGCCGAGCCCCCTGCTTAGGAGCCTGCCCCTCGCAAAATCCGCAACTCTTTGTTAGAATCATCGGCTACTGTGGGAAGTTGTCGGTTTCCGGCCCATGCCTCGCCGGAATCTGCGACGGTGGATGTGTCAGTGAAGCGACCACATGCCGGCCTTGGCGAAATGCTTTTGTATGGTTGACACGCTATGACGACCAAAGTTGTATCGCATACCAAACTCTTGTTGATTGTAACGGCCGTTGGCGTTGAGCAGCACGCCATTTCACCGGTTGTCAAACACTGGCTCAGTGAAACCCCGGCCGCCGTGCGCTCGCCGCAGTACGAAAATATCATAGTAGAGCAGTTGGGCGTTCGAAGCTCGCGCTTGGGGGAAGTCATGCCCCGATATGCTCACTGCCATCTTGCGGGCATTATCAGCGCCGGCCTGGGCGGCGGCCTCGACCCTGAACTCGCCATTGCCGACGTTGTCATTGATCAGGACTCGCATGAGTGCGCCCGCGTACTCGACTTCATCAATGCCATGTCGGGCGGACAGCGATGTCAACTGGGCAAAATGTACACCAGTAAACAAGTCATCGCGCGGCCCGATGAGAAAAAAGAGTTATTCCAAAAAACCGGCTGCAATGTGGTGGATATGGAAAGCCGACGCATTCGAGATTATGCCACGCGGCACAATACCCCATGGCTCGGCGTGCGGGCCATCAGCGACACAGCTTTCGACGCCATGCCGAAAGAATTTGTGCGCATGCTCGATGAAGGCGGCAACATCAGCTTTCTAAAGCTGGCATCCAGCCTGGCTGCCAGCCCAAGCTTACTCAAACACATGCTTCGACTGCGAAGAACCTCGCACGAAGCCGCACGGCAACTGGCCAACACCATCGGAGCCATTATAAGGTCGGGTTGGCCCTTTTAACCCAGTTCCCACAACTCCAAATTGACCGGACAGAGCGGGCGGCGCCCCTGCACCATCGCAATGAGGTTCTCTGCTGCAAGTTCAGCCATACGCGTGCGTGTTTCAACCGTAGCGCTGCCTATGTGCGGCAGAAGCACTGTATTTGGCAGTTTTAGGAGCCGATCTGCTATTCGAGGCTCAAATTCATAAACATCCAGCCCGGCCCCGAAAATCGTCCCATTCTCTAACGCCTCAATCAATGCCGCTTCATCCACGACCGCGCCACGAGCCGTGTTTATGAGTGCCGCCGTCGGCTTCATCAAGGCAAGCTCGGCATGCCCAATCATGTGATGCGTAGCATCGGTAAGCGGCACATGCAGCGAAACAAAATCAGCCCATGCCAGAAGTGCTTTGAGTTCCATACGCACTCCGCCAAGCTGTTCAAGCTCCTGTTTAGCCTGGCGACTTACGTAGCCCACCTTCATGTCAAAGCCCGTCGCCATGCGGGACAAACGTTGGCCAATGCGGCCGCCGCCTACAATTCCCAAATTCTTTCCCGTGACTTGCCTGCCCAAAAACTGCATGGGTCCCCATCCAGCCCATTTTCTCTGCCGCACGCATTGCTCCGCCTCTCCAAGCCGCCGGGCCGTGGCCATCAATAAGGCCCAAGCCAGCTCCGCGGAAGCATCGGTCAGCACCTCGGGTGTATTGCTAACCCCAATGCCGCGACGACTGCACTCTTTAATATCAATATTGTTATACCCGACCGCATAGTTGCTGATGGCCCGCAACTCAGAAAGTTTATCGAGTGTGGCGGCATCAAAACGATCCGTCAGCATCGCCAGAATGCCTTGGCAATGCCGCCCCGCCATTATCAACTCTTCAGGCGAAATGGGCCGATCCAAAGCAAATTCAGTTACCTCGCCCTGGCGCTGGAGTAATTCCTTGGCAACCGGCGGAAGCTTTTGTGTTATCAAAAACCGAAGCGGCATCACGTTGCCCCTTTATAAACGCTTCAAGCGCACTCAAGGCCCAACCACTCGCCGCAGCCGACTGCCCCAACGCGTCGCCAATTCATAGCCAATGGTGCCGCATATGCTCGCCAGCCGATCGGTGGCGTGCGGCGCTTCAACCGACGAGCTTATCAGCACCACTTCGTCTCCTATGCCGGCCGGTACGTCGGTAACATCAAGCGTAACTTGATCCATGCTTACCCGCCCTACCACCGGTACTGTTTGATTATTTAGCGAAGCGACCGCACGGTTACCAAGCATCCGGGGATAGCCATCCGCATATCCCACCGGTACAACTGCAATTCGGCAGCGGCGCTTCGCTACAAAGGTGTGACCATACCCAACGCCGCAACCCGGCTCGATCATATGAATGGCTGTAATTGGCGCCGTAAGCCTCGCTACGGGTTTAAGCTCGGCGATCGGATGATCCACCGAGGGTTGCAGCCCATAGATTGCAATGCCGGGACGCACCATGTCCAGTTCCACCTTATCCTTCAGCCCATGCCATGCTCCGCCGCTATTTTGCGCATGCCGCAACAGTTCCGGCCAACGCTTTTTGAGCTTTTCAGTCAGGCGTATGAAAAGCCCGATTTGATCACGTACAGTAATATGCCCCGGCTCATCGCCATGAGACAAATGCATAAAAACACCCTCCAGCCGCAGCTTTTCTTGCCGCCTCACAGTTTCGCAGACTTGCTCAAAATTATCCGGTGCAGCCCCTTGCCTCACCAGCCCGGTATCTACCTGAACATGCACGGGAATCGGCGATGCCACCCCGGCAAGCATCATTGCCTGTGAAATTGCCTCAGCAGAACGTATTTCATTTATCGTAAGCCTTATCTTCTGTGACTGAAGCAACTCGCACTGCCACGGCTCAAGTCGTTCGTTCCCGACCATTTGACTCGGGGCAAGCGTCAGGACATTCGCCCGGGGTGCCAACGCCGCAACCTGATGCGCCTCTTCCAGCGAATAAACACAAAACCAGTTGATGCCTGCCCCAAGCAAAATATCAACGCACGGCCCAAGTCCATGGCCATACGCGTTGGCTTTGACGGTAGCCATCAGTTCCGCGCGGGGGCCGACCCGCTTACGCAAAGCCTCGATGTTATGCCGCATCGCCAAAGCCGAAAGACTTAGCGTACCGTGCTGTGGCATCATAGCTTGGCCTCCGGTGACCAAACTTCGGTAGCTCGACGCAGCCGATCTAAAATCGCGGCCCAAAGACCAGTTTGGGCCGCCGGCATCTCAATGAACAAGCAATTGCAACCGCACCGATCGGCAAGGCGAAGTGTGCGATAAAACTCTCTGGCATACAGCATCGGTTCCGCAGGCATGTTAAAACGCTCCCGGACATGCGGCAGTACTGTTGAATGCGACATGGTCAACTGCGCTATTGCCAAGTTTGTTTTCCCCAAGAGCCAGTTCCTGATTACCGAAACTTGCGAGGCCTCATAGCGAAAGGCCTTGGTCTTCGGCGCGTAATGTCGCCACAAAAGCCCTGGACTCTTGAGAGCTTCGCCCATCGCATGCGATGCAAACGTTGTCTCGTTTGCCGACAGTTGCGCCGGGTCTACTTCTAAAATCGGCACCAGCATTTCGGCGGTTATCGCGCCGGGTCGCAAAATGGTGGGCTTTGGACCTGATAGATCCAGCACAGTAGATTCCAGTCCCACCAGGCACTCGCCGCCATCAACAATCAACTCAACAATGCCATCAAACTCGGCAGCCACATGCGACGGAGATGTCGGAGACGTAAAGCCTGACCTATTGGCGCTTGGCGCGGCTATCGGGCGACCTACGGCACGAAGGATATCCAGCGCCATCGGATGCGCCGGGCAGCGAACCGCAATGGTATTACCGCCAGCCACGGCTCTTTCACAAATAACACCTTCCCCGTGTAGCCGCCGGGGAAGCACCAGCGTCAGAGGCCCCGGCCAAAACCTTTGCACCAAAGCATAAGCCTTAGATGGAAAGCTCTGGCATATCCTTTCCGCAGCTGAAATATCAGCTATATGAACTATCAGTGGATTGTGGCTTGGCCTGCCTTTGGCGGCATATATTTTTTCTACCGCACCCGCATTGGTTGCGTCGGCTCCAAGGCCGTAAACCGTCTCCGTTGGCAGGGCAACCAGCTCGCCGGCCGCCAGCAAATCAGCGGCACAGCGCACGACCTCGGGGCCGCTCTGAATTACGGTTCGCACAGCCTATTTTACCACCCTACAATGTTGTAGCCGCCGTCTACGTAAATGGTTTCGCCGGTGACGCCGCTGGCCAGAGAAGAGCACAAATACAACGCGGTGCGGCCGACATGCGATGCGGCGGTGTCGCCATTCCATGGAAGGGGCGATTTTTCAGTATAGTGCACCATCATTTTGTCTATGTCGCCGATGCCCCGAGCGGCCATTGTTTTAATGGCGCCGGCGCTTATGGCGTTTACGCGAATGTGTTTTTCGTTGCGGCCCAATTCGGCCGCAAGGTAACGCACCGAACATTCCAGCGCCGCCTTGGCGACTGCCATCACGTTATACATCGGGATGAACTTCTCCGCCCCCAGGTAGCTTAACGTTACAATGCTGCCATCGGCGTTCATCAACGGCAAAGCCGCCCGAGCCAGCGCCACAAGCGAATACGCGCTGATGTCCAGCGCCGTGCGCCATGCTTCCCGACTCGTCTGCAGAAAAGGGTTGTGAAGCGCTTCAGCCGGCGCAAACGCCAACGAATGGATCAAAATATCAAAAGTACCGAATTTTTGGGCAACCGTTTCAAAAGTTCGAGCAATATCTTCATCTTTGCTTACGTCGCACGGCGCTAAAAAAGCCGGCTTAAAAGGCTCTACCGCCTTCACCACCCGTCGCTCAATTTTATCACCCGGTAAATGTGAAAAGGCCAGTTCACATCCCTGCTGATGCAACGCCTCAGAAATATGCCAACCAATGGAATACTCGTTGAGAACTCCAAAAACAAGTGCTTTTTTACCCGCCAGTATCGTCATATTAATTTCCTTAAAGTCTGCAATACCTCAAAATTATCCACGCGGATAATCGCCTCGAAGCAGTCGAACCGCTTCCGCCCGGTCTTTTTCGCGGAAAATCGCCGCACCGGCTACCAGAACATCGGCTCCCGCCTCCAGCGCATCATGGGCCGTACGTATGCCGATGCCGCCATCAATCGCCAGCCGTTGGTGCGTAGCGAGGCGGTGCCTTAACCAGCGAACTTTTTCGAGCGTTTCCGGAATAAACCCCTGCCCGGTAAAACCGGGATGCACGCTCATAACCAGCACCAGATCCACCACAGGCAGAACTCCGCTGAGCGATTCGGGCGGCGTTTCCGGGTTCAGGCATATGCCGGCCGTTAAGCCATGATCTTGAATGCGATGTATTAAATCCACAGCGCCAAACTGTTTAAGCCCCGGAGCTTCTATATGAAACGTGATGCTGCCCGCGCCGGCATCCACAAAAGGCTTGATGAAGTCCTGCGGATCGCTCACCATCAGGTGCACATCAAGCATCAGCGAACATGCCCGCCGCAACGCCATGACAATGTCCGGCCCCATGGTCAGGTTGGGCACAAAGTGACCATCCATAACATCCACATGCAGCAGGTCAGCGCCGATGCGCTGCGCATCGGAGGCTTCTTCCGCCAACCGGCCGAAATCAGCCGCCAAAATGGACGGCGCAATAAGGGGCAGGTGCGGCGGTCTCTGAAAAATATTGTTGTTCATGCATCCGTCCACAAATGCCGGAAATAACCAATCACCCTGCTGCGTCCCATCAGTCAAGAATGTCTATGCAGGCGAACCCACGGCCTTCCATAAACTCCAGGCTCGCGCCGCCGCCGGTTGATACATGCGAAACTTTATCAGCCAATCCGAATTGTTCGATGGCCGCAGCCGAGTCTCCGCCTCCGATGATGGTGGTAGCTTTATTCGAGCCGGTAATCTCCGCGAGGGCTTCCGCGACCGCCCGCGTACCTGCCTGAAAGGGCTTCTTCTCAAAGACGCCCATCGGTCCATTCCACACCACGGTCTTGGCGCTAAGTATCTTGCTGCGATACAATTCTATGGTTTTTGGCCCAATGTCAAAGCCTTCCATATCATCCGGAATGTCTCCCTGCACCACGCGCGTTGCCGCCGTGTCGGTCATCTCGCCGGCTATGACGGTATCCACCGGCAACATCAACTTTTGGCCGCCCTTTTTAAGCAGATCGGCCGCCAGGCCGACCTTATCTTTTTCACATAAAGACTTGCCCACCTTGCGGCCCTGGGCCAGAAAGAATGTATACGCCATCGCCCCGCCGATCAAAACGGTATCCGCCTTGGAAAGCAGGTTCTCAATCACCGCAATTTTGTCCGAAACTTTTGCGCCGCCCAGAATTGCCACAAAAGGACGCGTCGGATTGCTAAGCGCCTCACCTAAAAATTTCAGCTCGCGTTCAATTAAATATCCCGCAACGCGCTTGCCGGGACCCAAAATTTCCGCTACGCCATACGTAGATGCGTGCTTGCGATGGGCTGTACCAAAGGCATCATTCACATACAGGTCACCCATTTTGGCCAGTGCGGCGGCAAATGCCGGATCATTCTTTTCCTCTTCTTTATGGAAACGAGTGTTCTCAAGTAACACAACCGTGCCTGCAGAGGCCCCCGCAACCAACTGCTCGACCGTAGGCCCAATACAATCCGGCGCCATCTGAACCGGCTTGCCCAACAGTTCCTGCAGCCGCTTGGCTACCGGCTTAAGCGAAAACTTCGGCTCAGGCCCCGCTTTCGGGCGACCCAGGTGACTCATCAACACCGCCACGCCGCCACGATCTAAAACGCTTTTGATGGTCGGCAGGGCCGCCACAATGCGTCGGTCGTCTGTAATATGCCCGTTTGAGTCTATGGGAACATTAAAGTCCACGCGAATCAGCACACGCTTACCGGAAACATTCAAATGCGATATATTTTTCTTCGACATCGTAAATCCTGAAAATGAACACGCCTTCCTAATTCCACTGCCAACGGCTCGGCTTAATCCCTTGGCTAAACAGCCGTCTCTCAAACCACCGTTATGCTAGGTAATACCTTGCGGGTGGTCAAGGCATCACAATTTCGATTCGTTAATTCGTTACGCCAAACCAATACTTAGCTGCGTGCAAAGGCGTCAGGCTATACAATAAAGCAGAGTGTGTTTAGTTGCCTTACCGGAGCTGCTCATCGCCTGTTGCCCGCACATCCTGCTTATTCCAAAGCCCAAAGCATTGGAGCCAACATCTCAACATTGGACCATTCCATCGCGCGGCGAGATTATTCTTCCCACTTCGCTCGCAGACGATTCCGCCTTGGCGGTGCTCTTGACGACGCAACTGCAACTGCTGCATCACGACTTTGTATGCCGAAAATCCAGTTCATCCTCAGCGCCACACGCCGCTCACATTGAGTTTCGCTTAACAAATACCGTCAAACATCCGCAAGGGTACATTCTTCGCATCAGCGGCAGCGGCGCTGACGCCCAAGCCGCCACAGAGCAGGGCCTTTTTTACGCGGCGCAAACACTGGTGCAATTGCTGCGACAGCACAAGTTGGTTGTGCCGGGGGTGATAATCCATGATGAGCCGGACTTTAACCATCGTGGCTTTATGCTCGATGTCTCACGCGGTCGTGTGCCAACCATGCAGACCCTTAAAGGGCTGATTAACGACCTGGCCGCGCTGAAAATAAATGAATTCCAACTGTATGTTGAAAACGTCTTTGCCTTTCAAAACCATCCCGATATTTACGATGACACAACGCCTCCATCTGCGGCTGAAATGCGCGAGTTAGATCAATACTGCCGGAGCCGCTACATACAGTTTGTGCCATGTCTAGCTTCGCTGGGGCACATGGATAAAATACTTCGACGGCCAAAGTACAGGCATTTGGCCGAGGTAGAGCCGGATGAGCTTCGCCGCCAGGGCATAACCCCCTGGTGTGAAGACCCCTGGTCGCTCTGTGTGACAGATCCGCTTAGTCGGGCTTTTTTGACTGATTTGTACGAGGAGTTTCTGCCTAATTTCTCTGCGCCCGTGGTAAATGTATGCTGCGACGAATCATGGGATTTGGGCAAGGGCCGATCGCGCAGCCAAGCCGACGCGGTTGGCGTCGGGAGGTTGTATCTGCAATGGATTTGCTTCTGCAGCGAATTAGCCCGCAAACACGGTAAAGCCATTCAGCTTTGGGGCGATATCATCATTTCAAATCCAAACCTCATCGCCGAACTGCCAACGGATGCAACTCTGCTGGAATGGGGCTACGAATTTGATCACCCCTTTGCAGAACATGCCGCGCAGTTTGCCGCCAGCGGCAGGCCTTTTTACTTTTGCCCTGGCACTTCCACCTGGCAGTCGCTTACGGGCCGTACTGAAAATGCCATGGCCAACATGCACAGCGCGGCTCTCGCCGGTATGGCGCATCACGCAATCGGCTATCTCATTACCGACTGGGGCGACTACGGTCATCTGCAGCCGTTGGCCATAAGTCTTTTGCCCCTCGCCTATGGCGCGGCGGTAAGTTGGCATACGCAAACGCAAGCCGATACAGGGTTTTATGAAGCGGTATCAGCGCATGTGTTTCAAGCCAAGAGTCTGGACTTTGCCCAATGGCTTGCCGATGCCGGCAATATTTACAAACACGTTGCTACTGGACGCATACGAAACGCCTCGCTCGAACATTGGCTCTGGCGTGAACCATGGGACCAGCAAAAGTACCTGTCGCAAACCGATGCCGCTCATGTGCAAAGCGCGGTGGCGATACTTCAACCGCTGACCGACCGCATCACCGGCGACCGCCTGAACCGCCCCGATGCCCGCGATGTGCATTGCGAACTGGCTATGATGCTGGATATGGCCATGCTCTCGCTCGTCGATACGCAGACACGCCTCACCGCCCAAGCGCCGTCTCTAACCTTTGCCAGACATCAACAGAACCTGTATAAAGTCGCTCGCGAAGAGTATCGCAGCCTGTGGCTGCGGCGCAACCGGCAGTCGCGCCTGGATGATATGCTGCGGCTGTTTGATCAGAGAATAGGTGAATATGCCGGCTTGAGCCGCCGTGCCGGCAAACAAAAAAAGTGATGGAGTACAATATGTCGCTTCTTGTAACAGGTTCTATCGGAATTGACAGCGTTTCGACGCCGCATGGCGACGTTGCCGAAGTATTGGGAGGCTCCGCGGTATACTTCAGTTGGGCGGCAGCCGCCTTCTGCACGGTGCGTTTGGTCGGGGTGGTTGGCGAAGACTTCCCAGCCAAATTCAGCAAAGCCTTTAAACATCCGCGGATTGACGCTGCCGGTCTTGAAAAACGCCAGGGCAGCAAAACCTTTCGCTGGAGCGGCCGCTACGATGCCACCATGAACGAAGCCACCACCACTGCCGTTGACCTCAATGTGCTCGCGGAGCGGGCGCCTGCGGTTCCCAAAGCGTTTGCCGATTCAAAAGTTGTGTTTTTGGCCGCGACCCACCCGGGTCTGCAAATGGAACTGCTTGGGCAGGTTAAAAAGCCCAAACTCGTTATCTCCGACACGCGCGACCTCTGGATTCGCAATTACCGTGATGAACTCATCAAAAGTCTTAAAAACATTGATGGCATCGTACTAAACGATGCTGAAGCCCGTCTGCTTACCGGTGAAGTCAACCTCGTCAAGGCGCTAACCATGATACGCAAACTCATACGCAAGAACGGCCCGCAGGTGGTCATTGTTAAAAAGGGCGAGCATGGTTGCCTCGTAGCCCACGGGCCGGACATCTTTGCCATGCCGGCATTTCCCACACATAACGTGCTCGACCCCACCGGCGCCGGCGATAGCTTTGCCGGAGGCCTTTTAGGCTACCTTACAGGTAAGGGCAAGTTTGACGTAGGAACCTTCAAGCAGGCCGTCGCGGCTGGCACAGTTATGGCCAGCTTCACCATTGAGTCGTTCTCGCTTAAGGGTTTACAAAACGCCCACAAAGGTAAAGTTGCGGCTCGACTGGCACATTTTAGAAAGATGCTTACCAAGGGCCTGTAAGAATTGCCGGCGCGACCCGCAGCGAGATCGCACCTGTTGTGCAGGCTTTCAGCGAGCTTGGTCATGCTCGTAAGCGATTACTATTCTTGCAATGCGGATTAGGCAAATTGCAGTGGTGGCAGCGAGGCGGCGATTGCCTCGCGCTGGTCTTCCAGCCACGGCGGCAGCATAAGTTGCTTGCCGAGCCGCTCCACCGATTCATCCACGGTAAAGCCGGGGCCGTCGGTCGCAATTTCAAAGAGAACGCCTCCAGGTTCACGATAATAAATTGAACGGAAGTAAACCCGCTCCATCGGCGGCGTCACGTGCAGGCCGCCCACGGCCAGTCGCTCCCGCCATAAATCCTGGTCTTCGGCAGTCGCTGCTCGCCAAGCCACATGATGAATCGCGCCTGCGCCAAGACGCCCCATCTGCTCGCCGGGGGCTGAAGCTGTCAATCCAATAGTTCCGGCCCAGCCACCTGTGCCCAACCGCAACAATGACCCGCCTTCTCTTGCCGCCACAGTCGTTGCACCGAGAGCATCGGTGAGATGCCTGCGCGATGCGCTAAAATCCTTCACATGCAACTCAATGCCCCATATTCTTCCAATCGCATGTTCCTGTGGAACTTTCCCACATCTGTTTGGTTCCTCCGGGTCCAAGTTCGATGATTCCGTCAAAGCCAATTGCAATCCCTCCGTATCGGCAAACTGCAGGGCTGCGGCGACCCCATTTTCTGCCGGAACCATGGTACTGGCTACGCCGGCGGCCTTCAGGCGGCTCTGCCAATAACTGATGCTTCCGCGCGGAATTGCAAATATCGCCCGATTTGCCTCGCCTGCACCGCGCCGGGCCAGCCTGGCACCCGGCCAGAAAAAAAAGGTTATGAGCGTGCCCGGCCGTGCGGAGGCATCTCCATAATAAATGTGATAGCTTGTCGGATCATCAAAGTTTACCGTCACCTTGACGATGCGCAGGCCCAGCAACTGCGAGTAAAACGCGATGTTCTCCTGTGGCCTGCCGGATATAGCCGTTACATGATGAATGCCCGAAATTGTCATGGTCATTTCTTCAGTCCCGTTTCTTGGCGGGTGTTAACCGGTACAAAATAATTCTAAAGCCGCACACCCGTGCGGCGTGTGCACTCAAATACAATCGTATCATTGGCGACTAAAGGCACAAAACATGCAGCAGCCCTCGGACAGGCTCCTACACCATGTTAGCAGCCGCAACAGCCAAGCCAAACAGCAGCGCAAGCATTTTTGCAGTGCTGCCGCGGAGACGCTGCCAGGCGATTGAAGCCGCAGCCAGGCGACCACTTGCGTTAAGCACCTTAAAAATCGCATGACAATGCTTCTGAACCGTTCGCGTGCTGATCCGAAGGGTGGCTGCAATCTGTTTATCCCCAAGGCCTTGAGCCACGGCCAACAATACCTCGGCCTGTCGGCTCGAAAGCCCCAGCCCTTCCAAGGGCCTTGCACATGTGGGAATCTGCTGTTCCTCGAGCACCAGTATCGCCGGTGCGCCATCGCGCTGCACAAAGTGAATATACAATTGATCACGGTTATTCGTCTTAAGTAACAACGTTTCAGTCGGCGCACCCGCGGACTCATGCGCCGGGGCCTGCAGGCGGCGCAGCCAATCGCATATCTCCGTCGGCAACGAGCCTGACTTGCGCCCGTCCGCGGGAAAGTATTTGTCAAGCCAAAACCGGGCCTTGTGCGTCCACATCCCCACCCGCGCGACGCCCTGAAGCAACACCACCCCGTCGGGTAGATGATCCAGCACCCCCTTGTGCCGGCTCAGTTGACTTTGTAGCCGTGCTGTAATTTGGGCCATCTCAAACGCATTGGCCAAATGCGGCCGTAGCAGGTTAAGCACCATTCGGTCGCGCTCGGAAAAATCGCGGCTGCGGCGATTGAGCACCAGCGCTCCAATCACCGGTTTGCGGGTAGGCACCGTTATCGCTATTTGAAACTCCACTCCAAGCCCGCGGTAAAGTTCCATATACAACCCGGTATCACGAAACTGGCTCTGCGACATAAAATCGCTGATCCGCAATGCATCATGCGAACCCGTTTGTTGTACATGCGTAATCACCGGGTGTTCGTGCATGTATCGCTGCAAGGCCGTTGTAATGTGCGAAAGATCAAACTCATCCGGATGTATAATCCCGCTAACATGCCCCGTTGCGGGGTTAACCTCGGTATACGAAATGATATCTGCGGGCACAAGCCGGCCCATGAGCAGCACAAGCTTACGATGGAGCTCTTCCGGACTGCCGGCGACGCCCAGCGAGCCAATTACATCCAGCGCCTGCTGATAGTCTTCGTTGGTTAGCGAATGCACAGGTACTTTACTCCCATCATTTAGAACGACTGCGAACGAAGCCGAACAACATATTGTAACCACCTTACTCAATAATATGTCAAGAGGGAAAAATTTTTATCGGACGCAGTGCCTTTATCCTACATAAACATGCACCTCCTGCAACGGAAGCCAATGCCGCAAGCCGCAAGCGATGGCGGTTCCCACAGGCAATTCTTGGCATTAGGGTCGCCGCAGCCGTTTTTGCCTCCAATAAAATAATTGCAATACGTACTATTGCGTATAGACATTGCCCCGCCTCGTGCCTACTATTCCACGATTTTTACTTCAGCTTGGGGCCTGCCGCCCTGCTTGGGCACTGCGGGCAAGCCGAAGACTGGTGGACTGCGATGCGGTTGGCATGCCGCAGGTCGGCGACGGAATAGGCAGCAGGGAGACAAAATTCTCCCTCACTTTTGAAAGTTCGTGGCGTTTTCAAGCGACGTTCGCTTGAAGGGTGCTGCTTTTTTGGTTGTTAGGAGCTTTTTTATGGACGCACGCACAGCAAAATCTGGCGCAGTAGCCTTGGCGATTTTTGGAGGCTTGGCAGCCGCAACTGTCCGTGCCGATTACGTCAGCACAGTCGAAAGCTTTAATCCGCTCGGCTACTGGCGCTTTACCAGCACATCGCAAGCCAACAGTTCGGTCAATGGTTATACTGGCACCTTCAACGGCAGTGCCGCCCTGGGTGCTTCCGGGAGCGGGCCGACACTTGCCGGCCATCCGGGCAATGCCGACCTGAATTTGACCGCCAACGGTTCCACCACATCGCCCAATCCCAACAGCTACGTCTCCACCGATCTGACCGGGCAGATCAACCAATCGGGTTCGATGGTTGCTTGGATCAACATGGCGGCATTACCATCCACCACGAATAGCTTTTTCTACATCGCCGGCGAATCGCAATACGGCAATGATTTCGACCTGCAGATTCAAAACGACAATTTGCTCTACTTTTATACCGAGGCCGGTGGTCATGTGGTAGCGCCGACGGCGTTTACAGCTGCCGATTTGAATAAATGGATTTTTGTGGCGGCCACCTTTACCGCCAACAGCTCGCGCGACTTGTACATCAACGGCCAATTGGTGGCATCGAACACCCCGGGCGGCCACTCGCTTGACAGTGCCGCCTTCAATATCGGCGAGAGCACGGTATTTCCTGGCCGGTGGTTCAATGGCGGCATTGACGAGGTTGCGGTCTATAACACCCAGCTCTCCAGTACTGATATTCAGCAGATTTACAATTCGGCAAGTAATGTCCCTGAACCGACGACACTGGCCCTGCTGGCCATCGGCGGGTTGGGCCTGCTGCTGCGCCGGCGACGAGTGGCGTAATCGAGCGTACGCAGAAATGCCGGTAAAGCAAGTACACCCCGGCCCGCAATACAGGGCTGCGGCCAAGGCCGGCAAAAGTGACCGTATCACGGCAGTGGCTCTCGGCAGGTGGGTTAACTTGGCTTTACCGCCGATTCCTGCTGAAACAGCGCCTCAACAAACTGATCCGGATCAAACGGTGCGATATCATCCGGCGTTTCGCCCAACCCAATAAACTTCACCGGCAAATTCAGTTGATGTCGAATGGCAACCACAATGCCACCCTTGGCGGTGCCGTCAAGTTTGGCTAAAAATATGCCGGTAAGCTCAACAGCCTTTTTGAATTCCTCGGCCTGCCGAATGGCGTTTTGCCCTGTCGTGGCATCCAGCACCAGTAGCACCTCATGAGGCGCTTCAGGAATTACCTTTTGAATGACGCGGCGAATCTTTGCCAGTTCGCGCATCAGATGATCCTGCGTATGCAGGCGCCCGGCGGTATCCACAATCAGCACATCTACACCACGGGCCTTAGCCGCCTGGCACGCGTCAAAAGCAACTGCCGCCGGGTCCGCCCCCATCTGATGCTTCACGATCTCAACGCCGATGCGACCGGCCCAAATGGTCAACTGCTCAACAGCGGCCGCCCTGAATGTATCGCATGCCGCCACCATCACGGTTTTACCCTGCGACTTAAGCCACTGCCCCAACTTGGCGATGCTCGTCGTCTTGCCGGCTCCGTTGATGCCCGTCACCAGAATGACCGTCGGGCCAGAAGCTGCCACCAGCAACGCCCGCGATTCCGCCGGCCAGTACCGACGCAGCTCGCTCTTGAGGAACTCCAGCACCTGGTCGCCTGAATTAATGCGGCGCTCTTTCCACGCGGTGTGCAGGTCGCCGATGATTTTATCGGTTGCGGCCACGCCGATGTCCGACATGATCAACCGCTGTTTAAGTTCGGCGATAAGAGCTTCATCCAGCGTTCGGCCGCGCAGAAGTGATTGCAGTGAACCGAGAAGTGCGCTGCGCGTTTTGGCCAGCCCGCCGCGCAATTTATCAACGCTCTGATGAATCGCTTTTTTTATAAACTCAAACGCCATGGGTTTCTTTCAAAAAATACCCGCCCTGCCGAAAACGCTAAGAACGTTCACGGTGCGCCCTTAAGATATCTGAACGCGTTACAATACCCACAACCTCGGTCGAACGCTCTCCAGCCACAACAACCAAATGACCTATGCCGTGTCGCGCCATCGCCAAGTCGGCATCGCGCAGCGGCTGGTCCGGGCGGATGGCTATAACCCGCATTTTCATAACATCGGCTACGGGTCTTGCAACTGCAAGATCGGGCTTAAACACATCCCGCCAGCCTATGACGCCGGCTAGCCCGCCCTGCTCATCCAACACTGGAAACAAGTCGTGACCATCGCTGCCGCTATGCCCGAGCAGTTGTTGTCGCGCCGCCAGCAGCGTATCGCTTGCCTTCAGGCAAACTGCCGGTTGCATGGCGTCGCCGACGAATAAGCGATCAAGAAAATCTACCGCATATTCGCTGTGCACGCGAATGCCTTTGCGGGCGATTTTTTCCGTCATGATGCTTTGCCGCATCAGCATGCACGACACCAAAAAAGCGCTCCCGCACCCGGCCAGCAGCGGTACCAATCCCAGAGGTTGCAGCGTGGTTTCAAAAGCGAACACCACCGCAGTAAGCAGTGCTCGAGACGCCCCGGCAAAAATCGCGGCCATGCCGACAAGCGCCGCGACCGGTACGCTAATATCCGCATGAGGCAGATACCGTACGGCGCCAAGGCCCGCCGCAGCCCCCAAGGCACTGCCGATGGTGAACAGCGGCGCCAGCGTTCCACCTGATGTGCCCGTTCCGAGTGATACCGTCCACGATGCCCATTTCAGAACCGCCAGCGCCAGCAGCGCTGCCACCCCCGATTTAACACTCAGCGCCGCGGAAATATTGTCGTAACCAACTCCCAGCGTATGCGGCGCAAAGTAACCCACAATGCCCACCACGACAGCTCCAATCGCCGGCCACCACATCCAATGGGTGGGGCACCACTTCTCAAAGCCATCCTCCACCGCATAAACCGCACGTGTCACCCCGGCCGCCACCACTCCCATCAGCGAGCCCAGCAGCACATAAAATATCATCGCGACGGCGCCCGCCGGCTTAACCGGCCCCATCGCAAACATCGGCGCAGTGCCCCACACCAGTATGCGCAGGCCGCCGGCCGTGGCGCAGGCCAGTGCTACCGGCACCAGCGATCGCGCCTTAAATTCAAACAGCAGCAGTTCCACCGCCAGCAGCACGGCCGCGACAGGAGCTCCGAATGTGGCCGCCATACCCGCTGCGGCGCCGGCGGTAAGCAGCGTCTTTCGCTCATCAGCCGTTACGCTAAGCACCTGCCCCACCAGCGAGCCAACGGCGCCACCCGTGGCGATAATCGGACCTTCAGCGCCAAACGGCCCACCGGTTCCGATGCTGATGGCCGCCGACAACGGCTTAAGAAGCGTTACGCGGTACGGGATTTTACTTTGTTTGAGAATAACCGTTTCCATAGCCTCCGGAATACCATGACCCCGTATCGCCTTGGAACCGTATCGCGCCATGATGCCGACCACAATTGCACCGGCCACGGGTATAAGCACAACCCACAGCCCCACATGAGCCACCGTCGGATTGACCAGCGTCATCGAAAAACGCCCGTAAAAGCACAGATTGGTGATCAAGCCTATTAGAGATCGCAACACCACGGCGGCAATCATGCCAACGGCGCCAAGCCCAATCGCCAGCAGCGCGATATAGAGAGAGCGAAGGTCAAGCGTCGGCCGCTGGCTTTCCACGCCGGCAATTTCCAGCGTATCAGCCATTGAAATAGACACTGGTATCGGCTTTACATCTAAATGATTCGGCTTGTCATCGGCCACGAAATGCCTCCATAAACTGTCGAGGGCACACAGCCACCGCCGCCTATACCGCGGGTGTGGATTTGCCGGTTTGTCTGGCGTAATCTTTTATCACCGCATCCAGCACGCCATTGATAAACTCAGCAGAATCTCCGGTCGAAAAATCGCGGGCCATCGTTATTGCTTCATCCAAAATTACCCGGGGAGGGGTGTCGGCATGTGTTATTTCCCAGGCAGCCAGCCGCAGGATGCTGCGATCCACCACCGCCATACGCGCCACGCTCCATCGCGGCACCAGTACGGCAAGCCACTGGTCAGCCTGCTGGCGATAGGCCCATGTTCCTCTGGTGTACTCACCCGCCGCGGCCTGCACCTGCGCATCTTCGCTTTGCTGGCTTAAAAACAGGTCCATTCCCTGCGTTAAAAAATCCTCGCCCTGTACATCCACTTGATAAATGGCCTGCAGGGCCAACCGGCGGGCCATCGTACGCTGCGAATTATGCATAGTCATGGAGGTAAGCTCTATTTCGTGAGTGGCAATAGTTTGTGCATAACACTGGCCATTTCAATGGCGGCACATGCGGCATTCCAGCCGGCGTTGCCCATTTTCAGTCCGGCGCGATCCATCGCCTGCTCCACCGTATCCACCGTCAAAACACCAAAAATGGTCGGCACACCGGTTGCGGGGCCAATTTCCGAAATGGCACGTGCGGCCTGCTGGGCCACATGGTCGAAGTGCGCCGTTTCACCCTTGATAACACACCCCAGGCACACGATCGCGGCAAACTTGCCGCTCTGCGCCAACTGCTGCGCTGTCGTCGCGAGTTCCAAACTGCCTGGCACATATACTTTTACAATGTCCTTGGCGCCGGCTCCATGACGCTCAAATGCATCAATGGCTCCATCCGCCAATCGCCCCGTGATGGCGCTGTTAAACTCGGCTACCACCACGGCAAAGCGATCGCCCGCTTTTACCGTTAAGTCTCCGCGAATTTCCATGACCATCGGGCAATCTCCTGCGAAGCGTACCATACCCGAAGCCGTCTGGCCGCTCGGTACAGCGCATACCACCCCATATGGGCCTGCATGCCTCTTACTATTCATGCCGGAGGAGGGAGTCGAACCCACACTCTCTTGCGAGAACTGGATTTTGAGTCCAGCGCGTCTGCCAGTTCCGCCACTCCGGCGAGGGCTGTTTATTATAGGGAAAATGGCAACCCCTGCCAACAAGCCTCGTCAAAATCCAAAATCAGAAATTTGCAATGCTCAAATCATCGCCCATCGCGCATTTGCCGCCCCGCCGTGCAGCAACTCTCCCTTCAGCCGTTTAATCGCTCGCGCAACAATGTTGCCAGAAATCTAAAACATGATGAACCAGCCTCTGCTGCTGTGCTGTTTTGGGCAGAGCATGTCAGGCCGTCACTTCACGCAGTGCTTCGAGGAGCTTGTCAATGTCGGCCTCGGTATTGAACGCGCCGGGGCTTACACGAACCGTCCCATCCGGAAATGATCCTAAACTCTTGTGCGCATACGGCGAGCAATGCAAGCCGGGCCGCACCGCAATTGAAAAGGCCTCATCCAAAATGCCGCCAAGCTCCTGGGGACTATAGCCATCCACATTAAAACTGACGGTGCCCACGCGGTTTGCCGCGGTTGATGGGCCATATACTTCCACCGCTTCGATTTCCGCCAATGCATCAAGCAGCCGTTGCACCAATGCCTGCTCATGGGCGAGCGTCTTGGCTGGGACATGCTGCCGCACGTATTCGCCAGCCGCACCCAAGCCTGCAATGCCCACGGTATTGGGCGTCCCGCCCTCCAGAAAATATGGAAACAGCCGTGGCTGCTGCGGACTTGCAGAATCGCCGCCCGTACCGCCCTCGCGAAAAGCCGTCAGTTCTTCTATTTTAACCGTCGCATTCACATACAGCCCGCCCGTGCCGGTCGGCCCCAGCAGCGACTTATGCCCCGGAAAGGCAAGCAAATCAATATAATCATGTTGCATGTTAATGGGCGCTACGCCGATGGTTTGCGCACCATCAAGTAAAAACTTTACGCCATGTTCCCGCGCGATTTTTCCAATATCCCGCGCCGGCTGAATAGTGCCAACCACATTGCTTGCGTGCGTAAGCGCTATGAGCCGGGTCTTAGGCCCGATGGCCTGCCGAATGTCATCCGGATTTATCAGGCCCGTACTTGGCGAAAAGTCCACACGCGTAAGCGTGATAAAGCCCGAATCACTCATGGCCTGCAGCGGACGGCTGACGCTGTTATGCTCCAGCGTCGTGGTAATGACATGGTCTCCCGGACGCAGCAGGCCCTTGAAGGCTATGTTCAGCGCATCAGTGCAGTTCATGGTCCATATCATGCGATGCAGGTCGTTACCGCCGATAAACTCCGTCAACTCCTTACGCACCGTGTCCAACATGCGCTCGGCGGCCACAGCCATCCGATGGCCGGCCCGGCCGGGGTTGGCGGCATCCTGAGCTAAAAATCGCGACATAGCCTCAGCCACCACCGGCGGTTTGGGCCAGCTTGTGGCGGCGTTATCCAGATACGTCACTTCTTGGGCTACCATGCGATGATTTTCCTATCATTTTAACCTGTGCGGTTGGCGTGCATGCGCGGTTGGCTAGGGTAAGCCGTACCCTGTACGCCAGCTCATTAAACCCGGCCGACTTCAATTAAACCGCGGGCAAACCCTGCACACGCCGCCATGTTGAAAGCTGACCCGCGTGATACCCTTCGTGCCACGTGCCATACATAAAAATAGTGTGTCCAACGGTCGGGAACCGCTCGCGACGCGCCGGGTCCGGATGCGGCTTGGCAAGCTCCTCGGGCGTAATGCTAGCCAGCCGCTTAAGAATCTCCGCTCGCACTTTAGCCAACTGCTCAAGGTACCAGGCCTTGGGCTTGTATTTGCTTTTGTCGGCCACGGGCGTGCTCCCGTTACCGTAAATATCCTTCCAGTTGGCGTCCAACGTTGGAGGCGTTCCACCAATCAGCGATAAAAAGCTGCAGTCCACCAGCAGCAGATGCCCCAGAACCCACGCTGGATGATTGGTTTTCGGCGCCGGCTGAATCGTCAGTTGATCATCCGTAAGATCATTCACCAGTTTCAACGTGGCGTTACGGGTATGTGTGATGGTACTGATAAAAGGCTGAAGCATCTTATATTCCTTAAAAAAGTAAAAAAACAATCCATAAACAACTTAAGGCACTTTTACATGCCGACACTTGGCAGGCCCATAGCTTTGCGCCAACTTGCAATTTGCCCCGCATGATACCCTTCATGAACAAGTCCCGCGAACAGAACCGCACGGCCAATCGTCGGCAGAAAGGCGCGAAGCTTCTCATCAGGAAACGGCTTTTCCAAATCTTCCGGCTTGTACGATTTGATAACTTCCACCATTGCGGCTCGCGTTTTTTTAAAGTTGCTCACGTAAAATTCCAGCGGCTGGTACGCGGCGCGATTACTCGTGGGCTTGCTGCCCATGCCGTAAAGCTCCTGCCAGTTTGCCGGCAACTCCACCGAGGCCTTGCCGCTTAGCGTGTGCACCACGCCATTTTCGACCAGCAGCAGATGTCCCAGCGTCCAAGCCGGATGGTTCACCTGCCCGGCCGGCTGCTCCGCCGCTCGCGCATCGGGAATGCCCTTCAAATAACCTAGCACCATGCCGCGGCATTGTTCAATGGCATTTAGAATTTCCTGACTCATCAGCGTCGTCCTTTCAAAATAGTGCCAACCCCATATACCGCTTCAATCACCTCAAGCACCCACATACTTCGAGTATATCGCACGCGCCACCGAAGCGTCATTGGTGCCCTTGATAATCGCCCGCCCGTCGGCAAACAGCGTAAGCTCATGCTGCCGCTGCCGTTCGCCCTGGCCCTCATTAATGGTGCATTTAAGCATAAACTTGTTAAAGCTCGGCGAACCGACCGCTTTGAGGCCGGCGGCTATCTGTTCAAAGTTGATTTTGCTGCCCGCCGGTTGCGAAATCTGCACTGCGTTGCGGCCGCACAGCGTGGTGGTGCTGCTGGCAAATTTCCCCGAGAGGTATTCATAGTTATGATGCTTACATGCCGGGCAATCGGCTATGTCCCGCGCCTTGGCCACGTTAAGCTGCTGGTAACGATTATCCCAGCAATCAAAACTGAACAAATAGCGGCTCACGGCATTGATGTTGCTTGTCAGCAACTTAAGCGCTTCCATCGCCTGCCAACTTGCCACAATATTGACGGTAGGCCCCAAAACCCCGGCCGTGTCGCAAGTCGGGTTCATACCCGGAGGCGGCACCGTTTCAAAAACGCAGCGCAGGCAAGGCGTAATACCAGGCCGAATAACCATGGCCAGCCCCATCGCGCTGATACAGGCCCCGTACACCCACGGAATATTAAGCTTGATGGATACATCGTTAATTAAAAATCGCGTCTCAAAGTTGTCTGTGCCATCGAGCAATAAATCGCACCCGCCGGCATAGTTGAGAATGTTGGTGTGGTTTACATCCGCAACCACCGCTTCCACCTGAACATCCGAGTTAATCTGCGCAATCTTTTTTTTCGCGGCAACCGCCTTCGGAAGTTGGTCGGCAATGTCCTGCTGGTCAAATAAAACCTGCCGCTGAAGATTGTTAATTTCAATAAAGTCGCGGTCAATTATGGTAAGGTGGCCTACGCCGGCGCGTGCCAGCGTGTTGGCCAGTACAGTGCCCAAAGCGCCGCAACCCACCATCAGCACCCGCGAGGCCTTGAGCTTTTTTTGCCCCGCAATGCCGATAGGCTCCCAAAGCATTTGCCGGTTGTAGCGGGCAAGCGACGGGTCTGATTTTTCAAGTTGTTCTGCAATATCCGACAGTGCCATGCGGCATTCCTTTCCAATGAATTTTCACCCGTAAGCTGCGGGTTTGGCTTTTCCTGTAAAGAGCAAGCCAGATGCCTGCGTTCCCCACGTTGTCGCCATGGGCGGCAGGTTTGTCGCTCCTGCGGAGAACAGGCACAATTGCCCGCGTTCCCGCTAACGTACGAGCTACCCCTCCACCACGCTTTTTTCAATAGGCTCAACCGTAACGCCCAGTTGCTGCAGCAGGTTGAGTGCCGCGGCAACATCATCCTGCTGGCCTTCAAACAGCACGGCCATGATGCCTATTTCCGCCGTCACGCTGGCCTGGCGGATGTCGAATATCACTTCCGGATATTCGCGGCTCATGCGCCACAGCGCGGGGGTTTCCACCATGGCCTTGCTGCCAAACGTCAGCCACACTCTTTTTTTAATGCCAGCCATCATCAACCTCCCGCAATCGCGGGCACAATGCTTACATCGTCGCCATCTTTTACCACAGTGGTCAAATTCTCTAAAAACCGGATGTCTTCATCATTCAAATAGATGTTCACAAACCGATTCAACTCGCCTGGCTGCTTAAAGAGCCGCTTGTCCATACCATCAAATTTCTGGCACACATGCTGCAGCACCTGCGCAATATCGCCGGCCGGCGTTTCAATCATGTCTACCCCGTTGGTAAGCTGCCGCAACGGCGTGGGAATGCGTACTTTTACCGCCATAACTTTTTTCTCCTGTTCCAAATGAGGGTGTATTCTTACCACCGGTGCGCTTATGCCGGCACCGGCGCCGCCAGCGGCTTACCGCTGCTTCTCCCGGCCACCGCATGGCCTTGATTGCTTATAAACGAGTCAAACGCATCGAGCTTGGCGGGTATTGAAGGCGGCATGGTCAATTCGTCCTGCACCACTTCTACGGTTTTAAGGCCGTTGCCCGTAATGCACACACAAATACTTTCGTCACGCGGTATACGCCCGCTGTTAATCAGCTTGATGGTCGCCGCCAGCGTGGTGCCGCCGGCCGGCTCGGTCCAAATACCCTCGGTTCGAGCCAGCAACTTGATGGCATCAACAATTTCCGCATCGGTGGCGTCTTCGCCCCAGCCGCCGCTTTCTTTTACCGCGTGCACCACATAAAACCCATCCGCCGGGTTGCCGATCGCAATGCTCTTGGCAATCGTCTTCGGCTTCTGCGGCTTAATCAGGTCGCGCCCCGCCCGAATGGCTTCCACCACCGGATTGCACCCCGCGGCTTGCGCGGAGTATATCTTGGCTTGAGATTCCGCCACCAGCCCTAGACTTATCAGCTCCTTATATGCCTTATAAATCTTGGGCAATATCGTGCCGCCAGCCGTCGGGCATACGGTATGCTGCGGCAGTTTCCAACCCAGTTGCTCCGCAACCTCAAAGCCAAAAGTCTTGGCGCCTTCGGTGTAAAACGGCCGAAGGTTCACGTTTACGATCGCCCATTTGTATTTGTCAGCAATTTCCGAGCACAAACGGTTCACATCATCATAATTGCCCTGAATGCGTACCATTTGCGGGCCGAAAATCAGCGAACCCAGTACTTTGCCCTGTTCCAAATCATGCGGAATCATGACAAATGCTTTCAGCCCGGCCATGGCGCTATGGGCCGCCACGCTGTTGGCGAGGTTGCCGGTGCTCGCACAGCCTACCGTGTCGTAGCCCAGTTCAATTGCTTTGGTAATCGCCACCGAAACCACACGCTCTTTGTAGCTCCACGTGGGGTAATTAGCCGAATCGTCCTTAATATATAATTCTTTAACACCCAGAACACGCTCAAGGTTGTGCGCCCGTTTCAGCGGCGTATAACCCGAGTGATGGCCCGATTTCGGCTCGCCATCAACCGGCAGCAGATCGCGGTAACGCCACAAGTTGCGCGGCCGCGCCTCAATGGACGCCCGGGTTACCTTCCCTTTCATCGCGGCATAATCGTACTCCACCTCCAGCGGGCCGAAACATACTTCGCATACATGAACGCCCTTCTGCGGGTATTGCTTACCACACTCGCGGCAACGCAAGCCTACAACATACGACATACAAACCTCCGCAGCCGCGGCCTTAGCCGTCGGCAAAACGCACACGGCCTCTTATCTGAAACCCGCCACCGTAACACGTGCGGTTGCCGATTCCCGATAAGAGGCCGTTTGGTCGTTACTCGAGCTATAAGCCCATTCTTCGCCGAAACGAATTCCGCTTATCTATCCCCAAGGTTGTTTGCAAACATTACGTTCGGCCAAACAATCGGGAGGGAATTAGCACCCGCTTCATCATCAGCCACTTGCTGATTGAGATGGGTTGCTGTGCCGTCGTCGGGCCCGTCCCTCAGGCACTCTTGATAAGAGCCGTATTCAATTGTCAGGCCAAATAATACCTACTCTTAAGCCCGCATGTCAAGCCGGGTTTGCCAATTTTTCCGGCGTCATGCGAAAATCAACCGTGGCAGGGCGATCGCCGGGTCGTCGGCCCACTATTTAGCCCCCGGCTTGCCGGGGGTAATCGGGCCGCCGCGCACAGCACGCTGTTGCGATCGGCTGCCGTTTGGACCAAGGCCAGAAAAATTGGCAGACCCTGTCAAGCCCACCTGACACCCCACGCGGCCCGGTATAAACCGTTTCTTGCTCCGGAAAGCGACTCCACTCTATTGCATCCTGCGGCAACACCCTTAAACGCCTGCCGCCTCCGCAGCCTCTTACACCCCGCCCAAACCGCTGCCCGCCCGCTCATCTATAAATCGCAATGGCTTACGCGAGCCGGTGGCGTGCTGCATTCGCCGAAGCTCTTCAATTGCCACAAACGCCATCCTGGGTTTCATCCGAAGCAGCGATTGCATGCGCGTTGTTACATCACGCCTGACCTCAGCCGTATCGCGCCGCAGCGCCACCGTAATCACAACCATATCGCTTAACTCGTTGGCTGCCTGTACCAAAACCAGGCAATCTTCAACATGGCGCTGCGCCAAAATCTGGTCAATAATCGCCCCCGGAAACAAGCTCACGCCCCGCACCTTAAGCATTTGGTTTTTACGCCCCAAAATCGCCGACAACCGGGGCGTGGTGCGGCCGCACCGGCACCGCCCCGGGAGCATCATCGCGATGTCGCCCGTGCGAAAACGTACCAGCGGCAGCGCCCGACAACCCAGTGGCGTTATCACAACCTCACCCGCTTGCCCCGCCTCCACCGGCATCCCTGCATCGTCGAGCAATTCCACAATCGCCATCTGCGGATTCAAGTGCCCGCCGCCACATATCGGCCCTTCGGCAAATGTGGCACACGTTTCAGTGGCGGCGTATGTACTTAAAATGCTCGCCTGTGGAAATATCCGTTCAAGAGCGACCCCGATGGAATTGAGCTTTCCATCAAGCCTGCGAATCGGCTCGCCGATACACACCACGCCCCTTACGCCCGCAAAGGCCTTTTCTTTCGCCCGCGCAAGGCCCGGAGCCGCATGCGCTGTAATAATCGTCGGCACCGTAATAATAAACTCCGGACGGTAACGCTGCAGCAGCCCCGCAAGCGATTCAAACTGATACGCCGCCTGCGGCCCCGCCCGAATGCACGCCGCACCCAATTTCTGCAAACCAAGCCAATACGCCATACCCGCCACAAATTGCCGGTCCATCGCCACCAGTGATAGCACCGTCATCCCACGCTTTATCCCCGCAATTGACAACGCCGCCGCCTCATTCGCCGCCAACCGCTGCATATCTTCGCTCGCCAGCGGCACCATTAATGGCGTGCCTGTTGTACCCGATGTTGTCACCCACTCGCGCAACTCTTTTTTCGGGCACGCCAGCCCTTTACTGCCGATGGCAGTTACATCATCTTTGCTCGTGGTGGCCAGCAGCCGCAGCTCATCAAGGCTCCGCACCATGCGCGGCAACCTGCGGCGGTAAAGCTTCGACTTTGCCGCGTTCCGCAGATGCTTTTGCAGCGCAACAAGCTGCAACTTCCGCCACACCGGCTCAGGCCAGTACAAATGTTCCCCGGCCAGCCAGTCAGAAGGATAGGCCGTTGGTTTACCTTGGGGCATATCAATACTTTCGTTGATTGGTAAATCTCAGCCGCAGAGAATAGTTTAACTTGCGACGGTACAAGGTTATCTGCCCCGGAAATAAACCTCGGCCATAGTCGCTGTACCGCACCACAGTGGTGTCGCTGCCAAAAAGCGACGCATGTCGGTTCACCTCCAGCGAAACAATCTCGCCCCCGGCTCCGGCAAATGTCCAGTTAAAAGTCCAGCGGAAGGAGTTCTCCTGCTGCAGCGTAGCGCTGTGCGATTGCACCTTCAACTCCACCGGTGGCCTGGGCACGTCCAGCGCCAACTTCATGTCGGCACATATGCCGCTCGCCACCGCCTTCGGAAACCCCGCCGTACAGTGCAACACATGGGGGCCTGCCCAGTTAAAACGCGTGTCAAAAAGCATTTGGCCCAATTCTGTGGCAACCGTCAAGCGTAACTCGGCGGTTGAGATGTAATGCAGCCGGCCAATCACCGTAATACGCCGCCCACGCAGGTGCAGCGTTCCAAAAAACTGCCGATCCCCTTTGGCCGGCCACTGGCGCAAAAACGCATTCACGCTTGCCGCCGTCGGAGCCGCCGTGGCAGCCAATTGCAGCGGCGGCACCTTAACTGACGAACACCCCCCCATCAGCAGCGCTGCAAAAAGCAGCACACCGCAGCCCCACACAACCTTAGCCTGATGCAACACCTGCTGCCATCGCTTACGCTCAAAACTCATAAATATGCACGTCGCTCTAAATACGTCAACATAAACCACCTCTCTCTGCAAAAAATACTCTAAAACACTTCATACCGCTACATTCCGCCTCGATGCGCCCTGCACCGGGCAATTTCACGACGAATTTCATTTCTTCGCGGCCGGTAAGGCGGATCCAGCGCCAGCGCCCTGCTTAAATCATGCATCGCCCGCCCATAGTGCCGCATGTGATACAGCGCCATACCGCGTAATTCATAACCTTCAAAAAAGTGTGGATCGAGCTCTATTGCCCGCGAAGCATCACCCAGCGCTGCCGCAAACTTTTTACTGTCAAGCTCCGCCACGCCCGCCACCAGGGCTTTGCGAGTCTGCTTAAAAGTCTGCCAGCCGCCGCTTTGCAGCCACCGGCTCGCCGGTACGCAAGGCGTTGTATCTGCTAATGCCTCAGCCGCCGTCGGAGCATCCTGCAGCATGGCCAGCACGTTAATACCGGCATACGCGCCATCAGCATGAGGCCACGCGGCCACCCACATTTTACCCGCTGTAAGGTCCATCATAACGCTGTGGGTGGCAATTAAGCCGTCAATGCTGTTGCGGTTGCCAAAGCCAATGTTCTTGCCGCCCGCACCGTGCTTATCGCGCAGCAGGTGCGCCAGCGTAAACTCATTAACGTGGCCGCGAATCGCAGCCAGCATCGCCGCCGCCCGCGCCTGCCGCTGGGCCGTCGTGCCGTCACGAATGCGATCCTGATTTACCGGATCATCCCTGAACACCGCGCTGGTCAATTCATTGGCCACCGCTGTAGAGCCTGCCACCGGAACAACCGCAAACCGCCGGGGTGATTTTTCCAGCACCACCGCACGACCAGTTTTGCCGTCGCCCACAACAATAATGTTGCTCACAAAAACCTTGGCACGCGATACGATCCGCTCCGCCTGCGCCAGAGAGTGTGCAAATTGCAGCACCTGCCGCGCCACAATAATCATCGGCGTGCCGATACGCCGAAAATCATTCGTTGCAGCCGCATTTACATACAGCCCGATTCGATCAGCATTCATACCCGTTACGCACCCCGCCAGCCCGGGCCACGCCACCGTCGCAAAGGCGATGCCGTGCCTGGGCCGCACAAACGTTATGCTTTTCTGCCGATCAAACGCTTCGCCGCCCTCAAAGTCAAAATTACGCGCCAGCCACAGGTGGCCATCGCCGCTGAAACTTCCCAGCGCCGCAATGCCGGTACAGCCAATGTCATTTTTCTGAATCAATGGATTGTCAATAAGATTCTGCGAGATATCATCCAGCGCGTGATACATCAGCAATCGCGGATACGTTGGCATCATGTAGGCATGTTGGTCCCAATGCCCCACCGCTTCAGCATAAATTTCCTGCTTGATGGGCAGCGGTACGTAATCATGCAGTTCCAGCAGTGCCAGCACCGAACCTCGCAGCAGCAGCCAACGAGCCCACATGTTGGGAGCCAGCTTGTTCAATCGCACCAGCATCTCATTTTCAATCCGCAGGTCAATCGGCGCGCCCAGTTTCGCCGCCGCATAGCCAATTTGTTCCGGCGAACCATGAACATACATTTCCCAGTTGCCATCGCGCCGCAGCATCCACGCATGGCCGACTCGCCACAATTGATTGCTTTCTCTTACCAGCGGCAGATGGGGCATTTTGCCGATTCTGGCCGGCTTTTGGTGCGCTATCATTAGCTGCCCCACCACCGGAGCCGCCAATATCAGCAGCACCCCTACCGCCGCTATTTCAGCCCCCACACGCACCACCCGCATCACAATTACACCGCCGCTGTGCCGCCGGCGCGCCCAAAACCTGATCATCGGTTCCACCACCAGCAGCGACGCCACATAGCCGCACGCTATGCCCGCTGTCAGTTGCAGGCCAATCGCATGCAGCGCCGGATGACCCGCAAGAATCAAGCTTGCCGTGCCCAGCAGCGTCGTAAGCCCGCATACAAACGTGGCGCTGCTCCGCGATTGCCCCGCCGGCGAATCCGGATTGTGATTGCTCCAATCGCTGCCCGCATAAATGCCGTAGTCCACCGCAACACCCATCGTAAACAGCAGCGGAATAATGCTTAATATCGTAAGCCCGCCGGTCAGAGCGCTCACGCCCAACACGCCCAGCAACCCGCACAACAGCGTTAAGCCTTCCAGCAATGCCCGCCGGCAACGCCCAAAATAAAACGCCATCGGCACCAGCACCGCCAACAGCACCCACGGGCCTATGTAGTCAAAAGCAACGCGCGCGTGGTCCGTCGCGGAATACACAATATCAGTCCCCGACAACACCAAAATATGTCCAAATCGCAGGCGCAGTTCCCCTATCCAATCCCCCCGCATCCGCAGCGCAAGCTTCGCGTTGCTTCGCACCACCGTAGCCATGGTTATTTCGCCGCCTGACTGCAATATCGCTCCCGGCAGCAATCCCACCGGCGATGCCGCAACGCGCTGATTAGCCGAAAGCGCCGCAGCCTTAGTCACCGGCGGCGACCATGCGGCCCAGTATTGCGCCTCAAACCCCGCTTTGTTCGCCGCTTCCTTAAGCCAACGCCTAAGCTCCACATCACCTGCCCCTTGCCACATCGCATGCCAGGCCGATAGCCGACGTTTCACCGTTGCCGCATCAGGCAAAATTACCGCCGGCGACTGCACACCCGCGATCAACTTATCCGCCTTCAAACTTTGCAAATACTCATACACATGTTGTTGCCGGGCCAGCAAATGAGCCGCACTGTGCGCTTGCACCAGCACCAGTGCGCGGCCTCGTATGTCACCCCACACCCGGTAAAAGTCTGCCTCCTGTTGGCTTACACGCGCTGGTGAACCATCCAACTGCATCGGCTGATAGTTCCAATGCAACCCCAGCGCCGCATGACCCAGCCACACCAGCAGCCCTGCAAATGCCGCAGTTGCCGTCCACCGCGCGCCGCGAATTACCGCCGGCGGCAGCTTAAATCTCGGTGCTTGACCTTTAAGCACCCACGCGCCCAATCCAACCGGTAAAATCAAAAACGTCACCAGCCAGATAGATAGCGTTGCCGCCGCCACAAACACGCCAAGCTCCTGCAGCCCCGGCGCCCCCGTAAACATCAGCGCCCCATACCCCGTGACGCTCGTAAGCACACTCATTGAGATCGGCCCAATAACCCGCCGCACCGCCTGCGCCGGCAGCGCCGTGCTCCATCCTTGAGCTTGGGCTATCTGCCGGGCTGCCGCTGTAAGCTGAATGCCATAATCTGTTGTGGCGCCCAAAATGAGCCCGCCAAAGGCGAGAATCATCAGCGGCAGTTGCAGTCCCAATGCGCCGGCCACACCCAGTGCAAGGCCAAAGCCCACAATCGGCGGCACGACACACATGATCACCGCCGCCACGCTCCGAAAATAAACAATAAGCGCCAGTGCCACCGCCACGCTGCCCAACAGTGACACCACCGTTACATCGCGCTTCACCCGCCGCGAATTGTCCACATAGTGCCGCGCCGGCCCTACAACCCATACACCGGCCGCCGGATACCGCCCATGCATCCGTCCAATTGCCGCGTCAATCGCACCCATTACGGCTGTCGCCTCTTTCAACTGATTCGGCGAATGTCGCGGCTCCAACGCCAGCATCGCGTGTCGGCCATCGCCAGACAGCAATATGCCCTGCGACATGTACCCACCCTGGCTCAAACTCAGCGACTGCATCGAGCGAGCCAACAAGCCACCAAC
>JBMFVX010000004.1:0-43030 GCA_049965775.1 Phycisphaerae bacterium | reverse complement strand
GCGAATTGGTTTGGGGTTGGCATCGCCTTTTAGAGCGAGTTGCGACAGCCGAGCAGACAAATGCGGCCACACCGGGATAACGGCTTGCGGCGCGGCGGCGTTTGCGGCACATGTGGGCAGCGCACATACCAACAAACATATCAGCGCGATCCAACCTTGTTTTGACATTGCATTCTCCAAAACACATTTGCGTGACGACGGCGCACTTTGCGGCGCTGACAGCGTTAGATTATAAACGCGACCAAGCTTGCAGCAACCTTGAAGCGATTATTTCCGGCAAGCCCAAGGCGATGGTTCCGCAGCCGCCCCGCCGCTGTGCTTTTGGCCAGCGCTCCCGCAGGGAGTGACTGGGCAGGCGGTAAGCCTGCGTTACACGGTGTGAGCCGGCCTAGTTCTGTCACACCCAAAAATTAGGATTGACGGAGGGCCAAGGGGTTGGAGGCGCGAAGCGAGGAGGATCGTGTATGGGAACAGCCGCAACGGGTGCGGCGCTCGTTGATCGGCGCGGGCGATGCCTGCCGCTTGCACCGCGTATTGACATTTATCTATACTCTGTTTACGAGCTGTCGGCCATTGCCGGCAGCTGGATGATATGAAAGGATTAAAATGCCCAACTTGTTTGACGCGTTTACACTTCGGAGTGTTGTGGTTCGCAATCGGCTGGCGGTATCGCCTATGTGCATGTACAGCTCGCACGAGGGAATGGCCGGCGACTGGCACCTGGTGCATTTAGGCTCGCGTGCGGTGGGCGGCTGGGGTCTGATTATTTGTGAGGCGACGGCGATTGTGCCCGAAGGCAGAATATCCCCATATGATGCCGGTTTATGGAGTGATGAGCATATTGCGCCGCTGGCGCGCATCAACCACTTTATCAAGGGCTATGGCGGCACGCCGGCGATTCAACTGGCCCATGCCGGGCGAAAAGGTTCCACCGACCGGCTGTTTAGCACCACAAAGCCCGGTGCGGCCCTTTCGCTTGAGCAGGGAGGCTGGCAGGTGGTTGGCCCGTCGGCTATTGCTTTTGATGATCAGTCGCAGGTGCCGCACGAACTCACTGTTGCCGAGATTAAGGCGATTCAAAATGCTTTTGTGGCCGCAGCCCGGCGCTCGCTGGAGGCTGGCTACGAGCTTATTGAGCTGCATGCGGCGCACGGCTACCTGCTGCACGAGTTTTTATCGCCACTTTGCAACCGCCGCAGCGACGCATACGGCGGCAGTTTTGATAACCGCATTCGCATGGTGCTGGAGACTGCAGCAGCGGTTCGCGCCGCATGGCCCGACAAGCTGCCAATGGCCGTGCGGCTGAGCTGCAGCGACTGGGTTGAGGGCGGCTGGGGTCTGGAAGATTCGATTGAGTTGTCGCGGCGGCTGAAAGTCATTGGCATAGACATGATTGACTGCTCGAGCGGCGGCGCAGTGCCACATGCCAAAATACCGGTTGGCCCGGGGTATCAGGTTGCGTTTGCCGAGGCAATTCGGCGGCAGGCAGCGATTGCAACGGGCGCGGTGGGCATGATTACCGACGCGGCGGCGGCGGAGGCGATTGTGTCATCCGGACAGGCTGATCTGGTGTTAATGGCGCGGCAGGCGCTGCGCGACCCGTATTTACCCGTGCAGGCGGCCCGGCAGATGCGTGCGGCACGCGGACCACAATTGCCGCGGCAGTACGGCCGGGCGTGACGATAGATGCGCCTTTGAAGCACATACATATTCTCAGCCAGCGCGTGGGATTATTACGCGTTTTTCACCAATAGCACATATTTATGTAAGGCGTAGGAAAACGTATTTGCCAACCATGGCCCCGCACATAAATGTGCTGGCAAACATGGGCGATTGTGCGAAGCGGACGGTCAGCGGCCACGTCCGTGCAGATGCACCGCCTGGGCGTTAACTTGGGTCAGCTCGCGGGTGAGCGTTGCATAAGGACGCGCATCACGACGCACGAGACCGTAGTTGGAATTTTCGCCATCAAACCGCCCCGCCTTGGGCTCGTCGGCATATTCAAACCAGTGATAGCCCACCACCTGCGGGAAAGCCAGGGCAGCTTTAATGTATGCCACCGCATCGGAGGCGCGCTGCGACTGCGTATTAACCAAAACGCCGGCGCCTTTGGTATTGGGCAGGCCGCTGTCGCGGGCACGGAATGAAAACTCGGTAATCATCAGGGGCTTATGGAACGGGGCATACCGCTTGAGCACCGAAGTGGGGTTGAGGTCATAACAATTCAGCGAAATGACATCCGCATATTTGGCCGCTTCGGCAACGATAGCTCGGCCGGGAAAGTAGGCGAAGCGGCAGCCCAGATACAACTGATGCGGCGCGGCCTGTTTGATCGCAGCGCGGCAGATGCGCAAGTAGCGGGCGGCGACGATTTGCGCGAAGGTATCGCAATCGCTGAAAAAACGGGCGCGGCTGGGGTTGGCTTTGTTGAGAAGCGCCTCGTGCTGCGGATTACGGCTGTAGATCGGCCCGCGCCGGTACGGAGCGCGAATGTTGTTTTCGCCCATTAAATGACAAATGCAGGACAGATGCTCACCCCAGACGCGGTTAAAGGTGTGCACCGATGGATAGCGCATTTCGAGAAACTCTACAGCGCGAATATGGCCCGGCGCTGCCGGCGGCTCATGCAGAAACGCCATGAGCAATTCGGTATCGCCGCGCCAATCGGGCCCCCAGTGCAGTTCGTTATCGCTGAAGTAGCCAATGACACGATGATTATGCTTAAAATGCGCGGTCAACCGGCGGGCTGTTTTATAGGCAATCTTCTGAAACTCAGGGTCAAACACATCGGGAAAAACACCGCCGAGCCACGCATTGCGGCCATGCTGAATTTGAGCAACGTACGCGGCACCCAAATTAAGTATGGGGGTCTGGTACAACGGTTTGGCCTTGGGGTTGGCCACGGCAAATGCGGAGTCGCTCCAAGCGCCCAGGGTGTTGAAGCCCCAGACGCCAAAATGCGCCGCCGCCCAGGTGCGCTGCTGCGCGGCCGAACCAAGTTTACGGCTGATTTTGGCGATGGCATTGACGGCATCCACGCCGCTGCTGATGAAGCGATGAGAGTTCGGACTTATGAGCCACCATCGGCCGGCGACTTTTCTTACGGTTACATAATGTTCCGCGGCAGGGCCGGGCGCAGCAGAGCACACGGCAACCGCAGAGCAAACAATGAAGGCCATCAGCATGAGACATCGGGTAAAAACGGCGGGAAATAAACGCATCACATTCTCCGTTGAGTGATGAAGTCTTTGGCCAAGGGCCTGCCGTATGGCTTGCCGACGCGAATTTATCCCGCAGTCGGCAGGATTTTATCGGATGGCTCGACCATGGTCGCCGGGTTAAGGAGTTCATCAAGTTGCTGGGGTGAAAGATTGGTGACAGAAGCGGCCATTTCGCGGATGGTTTTACCGGTTTTGGCGGCCTCTTTGGCGATAGAGGCGGCCTTTTCGTAGCCGACGACGGGAGCCAGCGCGGTGGCCAGCATGAGGCCCGATTCGACCAATGCGGGGCCGCGGGCGGTGGCGACAATGCCATCCACACATTGCAGGGCGAAGTTTTCACTGGCCCGGGCCAGCAGGGTAATAGATTCGAGCAAAGCCGCTGCGACAACGGGCATCGCCACAATAAGCTCGAAATTACCGCTGGAAGCAGCGGCTGTTACCGTTGCATCGTTGCCAATGACGCGCTGGCACACCATAAGCAAACTCTCGGCAATGACGGGGTTTACCTTGCCGGGCATGATCGAACTGCCCGGCTGAACGGCGGGAATTTCAATTTCGGCGAAGCCGGCACGCGGGCCGCAGGCCATCCAGCGGATGTCGTTGGCAATTTTGGTGAGGCTGACGGCAATGGTTTTAAGAGCGCCCGATGCAAAGCAAGCGCCATCCAAGGTGGCCTGCGCCTGAAAGTGGTTGTCACTTTCAATAATTTGCACCCCCACCCACTGTGAGAGAAGCTGGCACACGCGCGGCGAAAACTTGGGGTGCGCGTTGATGCCGGTGCCCACGGCTGTGCCGCCGAGAGCCACTTCGGCAAGCTCTTTCTGTGCGGCATCGAGGCGACGGCCCGCGCGCTGCACCTGCCCGGCGTGGCCCAAAAACTCCTGGCCGAGGCGAATGGGCGTGGCGTCTTGCAGGTGCGTACGACCGGTTTTTATGACGTTCCATGTTTGGCGGCTTTTTTCGCGGAGGGACGCTTCGAGTTTGTTAAGTGCCGGGCGTAACTGGCGGGTGATTTCTTCGAGGGCGGCCACATGCAGCGATGTTGGAATAGTGTCGTTGCTGCTTTGGCCCATGTTGACATGGTCGTTGGGGTGTACGGGCGACTTATCGCCGCGTTTGCCGCCGAGCAATTCGTTGGCCCGGCTGGCAAGCACTTCGTTAAGGTTCATGTTGGTGCTGGTGCCGGAGCCGGTCTGATAAATATCCACCGGAAGTTGATCGGCGAGTTTGCCGGCGATGATTTCATCGGCTGCCTGGGCGATGGCTGTGGCGGGGGTGGCATCGAGCAGCCCGAGTTCGTGGTTGACCATGGCGGCGGCCTTTTTGAGCATGGCGTGTGCCTTAAGAAAAGCCCCCGGCATAGGCTGGCCGGAAACCGGAAAATTGCGCATAGCCCGCAGGGTCTGCACGCCGTAGTAGGCGTCCATAGGCACCTCAAGCGGGCCGATGGAATCTTTTTCGATGCGAACGGCGAGGTGTGCGGTATCGGTCATTTTGATATCTCCTGGTGCTGGATGATTGCCCCTGTTGCAGGGCAATTTACTGCGGTTTGAGGCTGCCAAGCGTAATGGCCCGCTGGGCGGTAAAAATATGGCCGGTCAGCGCATCGGTAAATGTCACGTGGAAGGTAATGACATGATGCATGGGCAGCGCCTTAAGCGGGCAGTCAAATGCAAACTGATTAAGCCCAAACATGCCATACCAGCTCGCAAGCACGCGCGTGGGGCCAAACTTCCAGTGTCCAAGCAGGCGGTGACCGGTGGCGGCCTTGAGATCAAACGCCTCAATATCAACTGATCCGCCAACAGGGAGAGGCTCGCCGTCGGCCATGCGGGTTTTAACAAATACGCGAAACCCCATGCCGTGGCCAGGCGCGAAGCGGGCCAAGCGCGTTGCGCTGCCGATGGCAATATGATCGAGGGTAAAAAGTTCGGCAAGCCGCGAAGGGGGAAGGGTGGCGACGCGGGGCGTTTTAGCGGCAAGCTGTTTTTGCAGATCGTGAATTTGGGTATTTTGCCGCTGCACCTGCGAGCGCAGCTGCGTGTTGTCGTTTTCGAGGCGAATGTTGTCGCGGTAAACCTGCGGGTTTTGCTGCGACGCGCAGCCAGCCAGGGTCAGGCCGACGAAGCTCAGGGCTGCTATGGCAAGCGGCGCGGAGGCGAGCCGCAGCCGCTGGCATACGGCATACGCACGCATCAATAAACTCAAACGCTTGCAGGCAGACACGGCCATTGAATATTCGCTCTTATTGATCAGCAACATCGGTTGGGCCACCCGGCGGCGCAAGATCACCGCCGCGGCCGGGGGTAATGGCGGGCAGTCGCATCAGCGGCTGATCTATGACGCCATATTGGGCGGCTTCTTCAGCGCCGAGCCAGAGATTGCGGTCGCAATCTTTCTGAATTTTTTCGACGGTTTGGCCGGTATGGCCCGACATAATCTCGTACATGCGCTGCCGCAGGCGAATCATTTCGCGTGCTTCGATGGACAAGTCGGTGGCCGTGCCCTGCATAATGCCCGACAGGAGCGGCTGGTGAAGCATGATGCGGCTGTTGGGCAGGGCATAGCGTTTGCCTTTTTTGCCCGCGGCCAGCAGCCACGCGCCCATGCTTGCGGCAAGGCCCACGCAAGTGGTGGAGACATCACAGCGCAAGAATTGCATGGTGTCGTAAATGGCCAGGCCGGCGGTAACCGAGCCACCAGGGCTGTTGATGTAGAAATTTATATCAGTTTTGGAGTCTTCGTTCGACAGGAACAGAAGCTGGGCGATAACAAGATTGGCGATGTCGTCATCAATCGGGCCCGCGAGAAAGATGATGCGGTCGCGCAGCAGTCGCGAAAAGATATCATAGCTGCGTTCGCCGCGGCCGCTCTTTTCGACCACGATGGGGACGAGATTGTTGGCCTGAAATCCGCCAGCCGGCGAAGCCAATCGTCCGGCAAGCTGCGTGCTGTAAGGATCAAACGTCATGCAAGTTGCTCCTGTTGTTGGGCGAACCAATACTGTGCTAAAGCGTATCGGCGAAAGGCCTGCAAGGCAAATGGTCACGGTACCAGGCCAGGCGGCGGGTAACGCCGCGGAGAAGCAGGTTTGGCCCAGGGCGCTCCGCGACGGGGGCCAACCGCGGGGGACGCAGGGTAACGCAGGGGTTGAATTAAGTGATCATGTAAGGCAGAGTGTGTTAATTCTTCAGGTACAGACTTTAATTATTGTGTCACTGGCCAAAGAGAAATTTAATCGGCGTGCTCAAAGGCAAACGGCATTGAGTAATTAATCAATTGTCTATAAACCCTGCGCGACCCAGCGTACCCTGTGGTGAATATCGTGCGATCGTGTATTAACCCCGGCCCGATAGTAGGCGCTCCCGCCCTATCGAGAATTTCGGCGACATTTTGCTCAACTGCGTTGAACTCATGCGATCGGCAGGCGACACGGCTTTTGAGAACTGTTCTAAGGTCCAAGCTTCATTAACGATGGGTTGGGCGTCGTTCATCGCGTAACGATCTTCTTTTTCCCCGATGCGCTGCCTCCTGTTTTAGGCACGCGGATATGAACAACCTTGCCGTCTCGCACCAGCACAAGCGGTGTTCCGGTATCGCGCGCTATCTCGCGTGCCCGCCGAGCCGCTCGCCGCATCGCAGCCATGGACCTGACAAGCATTGGATCGTTGGCCGATATTCGCATGCTCATCGGTTTTCTCCAGCGTCCTGCAAACGAGGTATACCTTTACTGGTATCATACAGGAACCAGCGGTTCACCAACAATTTATAAATCGCGTGGAAGTTTTTCAACCCCGCCTCAAAACGGCGTCGAATGACCGCTTCCGGAACATTGTGGCCGCCCTGTCTCACTCTGATTGCCACGCGTTTCACAGCAGCGTCGGCAGATGGAAGGCTTAGAAAAATCAATTCCACGCGATAGCCTACAGCCCGCCATCGCGGAATATGCCGTGCATAGCTCAATCCCGCCAGCGTAGTTTCAAAGCCAAAACTTCGGCCCGCATCCACGTTCATCCGTATCTGATCGAGCATAATTTTTGCGGCTTGAATCGCTTCCAATTCGGGGGCAAACGGCGAAAGCCCAGCCGCGATCAGATCCGCGTTAATAAAATTTGGACAGTCCCTCTCGCTGGGTAAAAACTGCCGCGCAAATGTCGTCTTTCCCGCCCCGTTTGGCCCGGCAATAATTACGATACGCTTTTTCAAACGCATGGCTCCACTGGCAAAACCGCCTCATTTTAACCGATATGCCTGCTGCGGCCAGCCGCCGGCCATCGCGTTTGCCGGCGACATTTTGCTCAACTGCGTTGAACTGATGCGATCGGCGGGCGACACGGCTTTTGAGAACATCTCTAAAACAGCGGATTCGATGTTTGGGGCCTGCGGGTCAACTTGCTACACTGAAAGTACATATCAGGGACAACAGTGAAGCTCCTGATCGTCAGCGGAAGGCCAGAATCGCCTGTCCGGGCATCTTTCTGGAGGTGTGTTATGAAAATTCATAAGCGCATCGCAATAACTCTATCCGTCCTGTTTGCGGCGGCGGCCATGCTCACGATGATGGGCGGCTGCTGGGAATCTCATGACCATGATCGCGGTTATGATCATGACCGTGGCTACCATCAAGACTACAACCAGGGGCGCGACGACCATCAAGACTATGGCGACGAAAACCACTGATTGATTGATGACTCTAGTGATCGCACAAACCGACGAACAAACCGCCCGCCGGGTCGGGCGCGGGTTATAGCCGGGCGGTAATCGCGAATGAGATTGAACGCAGTGGCTTTTGTTGAGGCAAATGGCCGCGGGTTGCCTCTGAGTTACTTTTTTGCGCAGTCGGGCGGGACACGCCCGCCCCCCCCATTGCCACCCCATCCACAACTTTTGAATGCACCGCGAAGAATTTGCCATGCTCAGGCTGCGGCGGCAAAAAAGCGAAGGGCCGCACGTTATAACCGTGCGGCCCTTGAATATGATTACCGGCCGGGTGGACCCCATCTGATGCTTATACATCTGGCGCTCGGCCGGAAGAGAGGGTTTGTGGGGTTTTTAACCCTCCCTCATTTTATTGCGAAGCGCGGTTCGCAACTTTTGGATTGCCCGGTTCTGAATTTGGCGGATGCGTTCTTTGGTTACACCCATGACCTGGCCGACTTCTTCAAGTGTAAGGTCGGAGGTGGCCTCGGAGGTGGGCGCCATGGCGAAGCGGGCATCGAGCACGCGGCGTTCAACCTGCGACAAATTGGCCCGGTTTTCGGTCAATACGGCTTGGAGGTCTGCCAAAGCTTCTTGCTGAGCTGCCATTTCGCGCTCCTCACGATCATCGCCGATTTCGCGTAGTGGGTCGAATTCGGTCGGGAACAGTGAACGGTGGCGAGAAATCCGCATCGCGGCCCGGCTGAACGACTTAAGAATGGCGCGGCAGGCATAGGTGCTGAATTTGAAGCCGCGCGCTATGTCAAACTTTTCTACGGCCCGAAGCATGGCCATGTTGCCTTCCGAAACCAGTTCGCCAAACTCCACTTCCGACATGCGGGTGCGTTTGGCCATGGCGAGCACCAAAGCCAAGTTGGCTCCGGTGATAAGATCACGGGCTTCACGGACGCGTGCCCACCAGAAGGCAAGCTCGGAACCGGTTTTACGGCTCGGGCTAAGCCTGAAACGGCGAGCCGTTTCGGAGGCGCGCTTACGGGCATAGTTAAATCGGAGGAAAAGCTGCTGTTCCTGCTCAGCCGTGAGGACGGAGGCTTCTTCGGTGGTGGCGGTGACCAAATCATCGTCCACCATGGGGTGATACCAACCGATGTTGGCCTCTGGAATCTGAGCCCCTTGGTTAAAGAGCTTAGATTCGGCATCCGCCTGGTCAAAGATGGGGTGAGGAACAAAAGCTATGGGGGCCGAAAGAGCTTCCTGAATTAAGATTCGCTGATCTTCAGAAAGCACCATGGAAGTCGGCTTGGCCTCGTAAAGCTGCCCTGTCGCAGCCGGCGCTCGCCTCACTAAAAGTGAACTCTCCATAACCCGCTCTCCTTTCTTATCGCACATTAAAGAGTATTTCGCACCGAAGGTTAATACCATCGGCGGCCCCTTCGGAAAGGCCCAAGCGAAAAAAAAAATGTGCGACCACCCAACCTAAACCATTGTTTTTTCTGTACTTATATTGCAATAGGACATCGGACACTCACACCAGGCAGGTGCAGTGGACACATCCATGTTTTAAGACTTTGCAGGGCGCAGCCCCGCATGTCGAATCCTTCGACGCGATTATCATCGGATAGTAGGCTAGCATAACTTGAAATAATTTATGACTGTTTATAGGCCGCTTTGCTACAAATTATAGAGTAATTCGCTGACTTTGCCGGCATAATGGTAAAAAAATGGCGATTTTGGCATCGCAGCTTCATATTATCGGACTTTTATGGTGGTGATAGGCCAAGAGCCTGCTGTCGAATTTTGAAAGCAGACAGTGCTAAGCACGCGCGAGGTGGCAGCACCGCCCCGCCGCGACGCGGGCGGCGTTATCCGCCCTGCGATGCGGGCACAAAGCCCACCCGCTGACTCACCGCCTTGAGGCTTAAAAAGTTGCCTAAAAACCCTTGCAGGCTGGAAAACCAAACGCGATCGAAGTCGCTGCCCCGATTTTCAGAATCCATTAACTGCGCCTGCGGCACAGGCCAAGAGCCTATGAGCTGCATCACATAAACGTTCAGCCGAGGTTCATCAAGCAGCATGGTTGCGGGATGTTGCATGCCGGTATAGGCAACAGCGGCGGGCAAGCGAGCCACAGCTGTTTTGCCCGGACCATGCCCTGCTGCTTTTGTGGCCTGCGGTTTTACCGGCAAAACATCGCCATGATAGCCGGCCGCCTGCACCTGCACGGCCAGCCGCACGGCCTGCTCGGTAAAGTGCGGTACCGGGTGCGCAAGTGTGCTTACCACGGTGGGCTGTATAACGGGTTGACCATAGTAGTTGTAGCCTTGCGTAAACTCACTGAAGCGATTGGGTGTGTAGAGCTTAAGGCCATCTTGGGCGGCCGCGACTGCGAGGCCTTTGGCGCCTGCGGCTGCGACCAAATCTTGACCTTGCTTGACATCCGCCTTGAAGGCTTCGAGCAGGCAGGCATCGCGGATAACCTGCGCTTTGACCTTGTCAAGCGACGCGGGGTTGTGCGCCGGCGAGGCCGCAGTAATGCGATAGATGTACTCGTTGCCATCAGCATCGGTCAGCAGCGGGCCTTCGCGCCCCACCTGCAGGTGCAGCAACATGGCAATGCCGGTGGCTTTGGGTTCGAGTTCGTGAACACGCAGGGCCAGGTTTGCAAAACTGGCCTGTGAGTCAAGCCCGGCCTCGCTGGCGCGGGCTTGGCCGATACCCGCCAAGCCAGCAAGCTGGGCGGCATTTAACTTTTGGTTGAGCGTTACAACCTTGGGCTGGTAACCAAATTGTGCGGCGGCAAGCTGCGCCATTTTGCGATAGGACACCCACTTTGCCCGCGATAATTTTGGCGCATAGCCGCTTTGCCCGGCGGAGCCCCACGGTTTGGCTGTCTGATGCAAAATCAGATCGGTAATGTGCCGAAAGATTACATCAATTTGTTTATCCAACTGCCGCTTGATGAGTTGCTGTTTAACCTGATCAAACGATTGATATGCGGGCTTGGCATTGGCCGGCTGCGATGCGGCGCCAGCCGGCGGCGGCAGCAGAAATTGATCGAGATGCGACTGGTAATAGCGGTAGGCAGCCTGCACGTTGGCCAGTGTTGGCTTCATACGCGCCCGCAGAGCGTCGCGGTCGAGTTTGATGTATTGCACCTGCACACGCGGCGGGTACCGGTAGCCAAAAGGATAGCGATGACCATTGAGTCGCGGCGGGAGATTGCCTGCGTCTGGGCTCCAGGCAACCACGGTGCGGTAGGTTTGATACAACTGCGACACAAGCGCCGCTGAGGGAGCAGGCATGCGAGCGGCTGCGGCCCTGGCCTGCAGACAGACATACTGCACCTGCACCTTGGAAAGGCGCCGGCTCATAAAGTGCAGAAGCTGCGGTTCGCTGGGCTGGGCAGCGTCGGCGGCAAAGAAAGCAAGGTTTTGAATGCTCTGATAATCGCGCAGAGCCTGGACAATATTGTCGCTGACGTAAGAGCCGCCGGCGATTAACTCACCGGCAGCCTTATGGAGCGATTTATCCTGCAGAAGATACTGCACCTGCTGATCGGATGCGGTAAAGCCTTCGTGTGTGGCTTCGTGCAGGAGCAGGTAGAACTGCAGAGCACCATGGCCCTCTTGAGATGTATCGAGCCAGAGAAGGCCTTCTTCAAGCTGCGGCGAGGCGGTTTCGAGTGATCGCAGGATGCGGATATCAACGGAGACACCAGTAAGCATACCGCTGGTGATGCTGGTTTTACCGAGCGTGCCAAGGGTGTAGCCGGCGGCAGCCGAGCTGACGCCCGATTGGACGGAATAGCCAATCAAGAAAGTGACCATGAGGAGCACCCCAAAAACCGCCATAAGCGGCTTGGAGTATTTGCGCATAATTTTCATTGCCATGATTATCGTTTCCCAGGGACTACCAACGTCCAGTTACAAACCTATGAGAATATACGAGAGCGGGCAAAGCGTAAATAAGACGGCGCAGCGCGGCCTGACGTAATCCGATGTGGCCCGACGCCGGATTTATTGACAGGCACAAACCATCCGCCGATAAAACCCATCAAAGCTCGGCTATTCGGGGCATGTTACTAACATTGTTTCTGCAGCAAAAGCATTGGGTATTTGGCTATTTTTTATTTAAAACCCTTTTGACGGGCGACGGGCGGCGCGGTATATTGCTTGGCTCGAACCGTGTGGCCGCCGACTTGCCGCTTGTTGCGGCGGGGGTGGTTCTTGTTTTCGCCGGGGCAGGGAAACGCGGCATGGCGCTGCGATCAGCCCGCCCGGCAACATAAGCGACGGTAAGAACTTCGCGGATTGATACGGTTGACGCGACGTTCCGAAATCGCTGGCGCCTGAAAGGTGTTTTTCATGTCTGAAGCCAAGCAGTTTGTGCGCGATCTCGTGGACTCCGGTATTCACTTTGGCCATCGCACCAGCCGATGGAACCCGAAGATGAAGCCATACATTTATGGCAAAAAGAACCTTATTCACATTATTGACGTGCGTGAAACGCTTAAGGGCCTGATGGCGGCACAGAAGTTTTTGAGCCGGCTTGTGGCCTCCGGACGGGACGTGTTGTTTGTGGGCACGAAGCGCCAGGCGCGTTCGGTGGTGGAAGAAGTTGGCAAGCAAACCGGCATGCCCGTGGTTATTGAGCGTTGGCTGGGCGGCACGCTGACGAATTTCCGGACGATTCGCTCGCGTTTACAGCGACTGGAAGAGCTTGAGCGCATTTTGCAGTCGCCGGAGTTGAACAAAAATTACTCGAAGAAAATGGAATCGAGCCTGAAGCGCGAATATCAGAAGATTTTGCGCAACCTGGCAGGCATTCGCACCATGGATCGGCTGCCTGGGGCGCTGTTTGTGGTGGATGTCCGGCGTGAAAACATCGCCATTCTCGAAGCGCGCAAACTGGGCATTCCGGTGGTGGCTATTATTGACACCGACAGCGACCCGGACCTTATTGATATTGCCATTCCCGGAAACGATGACGCCATGCGCGGCATTGACCTGCTCATGAAGCAGATTGCCACTGCAATTAACGAGGGCAAAGCGGGCCGCGTAGCCAAGGAAGAGCAGGACAAAGCCCAGCAACAACAGCAGCGACCATCGCGCGGACGCCGCCGCACCACAACTGCGGAAGCGGAAGACGCCGCCGCCCAAATTGAAAAATCGCAAGCCGCCGCAAGTGAATCGCCGGCGAGCGATACGGCCACCCCTGCGGCCAATGCCTGACTTTAACGGAGCCGTGCCGGATGCCCCAGCCCACCACCAGTTGGAAGAGCCGTCATCCGGTGCTGTTCAAAAATCTGATTTTGCTGGCGATTGTAGCAATCGCCGAGGTGCTGCTGCTGTCTAACAACGCCCGGCTGGATACCGCCGCCTGGCGGGCCACGCGGTGGTTTATGGGCGATCAGCAGCCTTACAGTTGGGCGGACGTTAAACTCAACGCCAAAACACATCCCAACGCGCCATGGTGGCGCACGATACCGCCGCCGCTGCACTCAAGCGTGTACCATCACAGCGAAAACTTCTGGCGCATTTTGCGCGACATAGGCGAGCCGGAAGAGGTGCTGTTCATTTGCCTGCTGCTGATTGTGTACGACCCGGCCGGCTTCAAAAGCGCGGGCATGCTGCTTGGCTCGGTACTGGGGGCCGGGGCAGTGTCGGAATTGTTTAAATGTGTATTTGGTCGGCTGCGGCCCATCGGACCGATGGCGAGCGGCCACCTGAACACGGGGCATAACATTTGGGTGCTGTTTCGCGGCTTTCATACGCAACACGATTTGAGCTTTCCGAGCGGGCACGCCTGTGCGGCCTTTGCCATGGCAGCGGCCATGACCTATCTGTCGCCCAAGGGGCGGTGGCTGTGGCTGACGCTGGCATGGCTGACGGCGTTTTCGAGGGTGGTGATGCAGGCGCATTTTTACAGCGATATCATTATGGGTGCAACAATCGGCTGGTTTGCGGGCTTTGCCGTTACGATATGGCTGGGCAAGCGGCTGGGCGTTGAGCAACGTCACTGGCCGACAGCAACGGCGGCATAAAATACGTAACCGTCCACAGACGGTGACCGGGCAGACTGGAAGCCCGCGTTACATGCGGCAAGCCTGCTGCGGGGCACGCCGGGGCACATTTATCGTACTGATGGTATAAAACAGATGTGGCACCCGCCGCAACCACACTTTACATTTAGACGTCTAAAAGTAAAGTGTGGTTTCATCGGCATCACGGGGGCGATGCGTACAGGTGTGTCAGGCTCGACGAGCCGCAAGACGTCGGCGCAACTGGGTTGGCGACAAAAATACGACGCGAAAGCCACCTTCTACGCGCTCGAAGTCACCTTGCGCCAAGGGGCAGACCACATAATTGTCGCCCGCCGGGTGCAGCGACCGAAAAGCTGACAGCGCTCGCGGCTCAAAGGCGTCGCAGTTCCATTTGCATTCGATGGTATCCACTGCGTCACGCCCGCGTGGAAGGACAAAATCAATCTCCCGCCCCTGCTTGTCGCGCCAAAACTGCACAGTGGCCATGCCGGAAGCCATCAATGTATCGAGTACGAGGTGCTCCCAAAGCGATCCGCAGTCTTCCGGGCGTAGGCGATCCCAACCCCGAACATGGCAGATAAAGCCGGTGTCAAAGGCAAAAACTTTTGGCTGAGCGGTAATTTCGCGTCTGCCGCCGCGGGCAAACGGCCTGACCACATGCACCGCGTGTGTAACCTGATACACCTCCAGCCAATTGACAACCGTAGGACGGCTGACTTCGCTCTCTTTGGCAAGCCGGGTGATATCCAATAACCCTCCGCTTTGTCGCCACAACAGTTGCAGGAGCCGCAGGAATCCGGCGCGTTTTTCGATTCGAAAAAGCTCCTGCACATCGCGTGCAAAATAGGAATCAAGCCACTCGGCGTAAAACTCGGCGTCGCGTCGGTCAGCGAGCAGTGCCGGCGGCAGCCCGCCGCGCAGCAGTCGCAAAGATATATCCCGGATGCCGAAAGGACCAAGTTCTTCATATAGCACCGGCAGCAGATTAACCACGCGCTTTCGCCCCGTAAGGCTATCGCGGAACTTTCGAGTGGCGGCTAACGTAGATGAGCCTGTGGCCAGGATTTTAAGCCTTGGAAACTCATCGGCTCCTATCTTCAGGAGGCGACTGGGGTCTTGAATTTGATGTACCTCATCGAGCACCAAATACCGTTTTTGCAGGGTGGAATAAAACGTTTCGGGATCATGGAGCCGCCGGGCGGCAGCCGGCAGGTCGCAATTCAGGAACTCTGCATCAGGCAGGCTTCGTGCCAGGACGGTTTTCCCCGCGCGCCGGGGTCCGGTGAGCCAAACGATGGACGCGGACTTCCAGCCGTCATGAATTCGGGACAGCCAAAATGGACGTTCAATCATATAAAATCACATTTTACATTTAGACGTCTAAAAGTAAAGTGTGGTTTCATGCATGTTTCATTCCATGTTCGGACAGGTTGGGGTGCAATCGCGGCCTGCGGGCCACGAGATGGGAGACGGAGTTAACCGCCAAGTTGCAAAGGCGCAAAGCTTCAATAGCGCGGCACGAGATTTTGTTCTTGAGTTCGAGGTATCGTGTGGCGTATTTCTTGCCAAAATAACAAGATGTTGCAGGTGGGCCACGCCCGAAATTGCGGCGGTTTTGCGCAGCAAAAGCGTTGCGGCCACTAAGAGGTTGTCCGCGTTGAAACCTAAATTATTCGGAAGCCTGGCTAACCGCTGCGGCTTCGGCAGTTACCGTGACCGGCGGCGCGACGGGCGGGCGGTATTTTGCCCGTCCGGAAAACACAACCAGTGTTACGAGCACGCACACAGCGGCCGAGACATAATAAGGCATTGCTGGAAATGCATATTCAAACAACACGCCGGCCACGACAGGCCCCAACGCCCGGGCGAGGCTGGCCATACCCTGCGTAGCGCCGAGCACTTCGCCCTGCTCGCCGGCGCTGCAATGCCGGCTGATCAGGCTTTGCATGCTGGGGTTAAAAAGGCCGCTGCCGATGGCCAGCAGAATGCCGCCGGCTAAAAATCCGGTCCAGCGCCACGCCCAGTGCACCGGAATGCCAATGAGCACAAGGCCTGCGGCAATAATCATCGGGCCGACAATGGCCAATGCGGTTTCGCCGTATTTTTTGGTCAGCCGCCCGATCATACCGCCCTGAATCAGCACAATGACGATGCCGATGCAGCCAAAGAGATAGCCTGAGGCGGTGCTGGCGCGGTCATCCTGACGGCGTCGCTCTTTGGCGGCTCCGGGCAGGCTCAATGAAACGGTATGCGAATTAAATGATGCCTTAACCACCGCGGTGGGCGGCAGCGGATAGAGCCGGTGCTGAATCAGCAGGCTGAAGGTTTGCTCCATGCCGGCAAAGGCGAACCCGTTAAGGAAAAACAGCAGAATCATCGGGCCGATGATGGGCCGCATGAGCGCGTGCTCGATGGTTCGCACGGTAAAGCGGCGGGCGGCGGCGGGGTTGTCGCCGTCAAATTTACGCGATTCGGGCAACGTAAAGATGGTCATAAGCAGCGCGGTGAGCGAAAACGCAGCGGCAACAATAGGCACATAGCCCAAGCCCAAGAAGTGGGCTACGGTTCCGCCGATCACCGGGCCAAATACAAAGCCCAAACCAAAGGCCGCACCGATGGCGCCCATACCCTTGGAGCGGTTTTCAGGCGTGGTGATGTCGGCAATGTAGGCGTTGGCCGTAGAAATATTGCCGCCGCTGATGCCATCAATAATGCGTGAAGCAAAAATAAGCGTCACGCCCAGAGCCATGGTGTTGGCGAAATCGGCGGCAAAAAGCAGCAGGAACCCAAAAACAGTTCCACACTGGCTGATGATAAGCACCGGGCGGCGGCCGATGTGATCGGACCATTTACCCAGAATAGGAGCAAACCCAAACTGAAACAGCGAATAGGTCGCCCCGATAAGCGTGAGAAAAAAGTAGTTGTTAATGCCGATGCGCTGACCATAAAGCTGCAGGTTGGGCAGCACAATGCCAAAGCCGACAAGGTCAACAAAGACGATTAAAAAAATAGTGAAAATACTGGCTTTGCGCATGAACACTCCGGTTAGAAGGTTGGTTGTTATGATGCGGCGGCATTTCAGCTAAGCGCCGCAAGCACATCCGCCAAAATGGTGTCGGATATACTGATGGCCCGGTCCGTGAGACGCAGATGCTCGCCGACATCTTCCAGCAGTCCCATGCCATCGTATTTGGCCAAAACACTTTTCAGCCGCCCTTTCACGTCTACGCCGCTGCGCCGGCTAAGTTCGGCCCAATTCATGCCGGCGGTCAGACGGAGTTGCAGTATCGCCAGTTCGCCCCAACGTTTCAAGCCGGTAAGTTCGTCAATCTCAACGATGGGCACAGAGGAGTTGTCGCGGTTAAGCGCTTGTATATACCGCCCGAGCGATGCGACATTTTTCCAGCGGGAGCCATTGACGTGCGCCCAGGCGGCAGGACCCCAGGCCAAATGATTGCCGCCGTTCCAATACAGCAGGTTATGCTGACACTCGCGGCCGGGCTGGGCATAGTTGGAGATTTCGTAGCGTTGCAGGCCGGCGCTGTGCAGCGTTTGATGCGTCAGGTGCAGCAGTTGCAGTTCTGCCGCGTCGTCCATGGGTTTTATCTGGCCGGCTTTGAGCCGTGCCGTCAGAGGGGTGTTGGGTTCGTACATGAGCGAATAGCAGGACATATGACTGGGGTTACACACCAGCGCCTGCTGCAGGCTGTAGGTCCAGGTTTCGGGCGTTTGGCCCGGAATGCCGAAGATAAGATCGAGGTTGATGTTTTGGATGCCGGCGGTGCGTGCCGCGTGCACGGCGGCGGGCACACTGGCTGGCAGATGATCGCGTTGCAGAGCGGCAAGTTCCGCAGGCACAAACGATTGCGCGCCGAAGCTGATGCGGTTAACGCCATACCGGGCCAGCACCGCGGCGCGGGCGGCGTCGAAAGTGTTGGGGTTGGCCTCAAAGGTGAACTCGGCAAGCTGCGATTGGCTGGCCGCACCAACAATAATTTGCAGGAGACGTTCAAGTTTTTTGGGTGCAAGGAGCGTAGGTGTGCCGCCACCGACAAAAATCATTTTGGGGGCGATGGAGCCAAAATGAGCGATTTGTAATTCACTTTCGCGGGCGAGTGCCTGTAAAAAATCGTCAGCCTGGTCGAGATGGCCCGCAACGGAAAAAAAATCGCAATAATGGCACTTGACGGTGCAAAATGGCACATGAACATACAGGGCATCTATTGATTGGCCAACGGGGGCCGAAGGCACCGGAAGGGGCTTAAAATTGCCGGCGGGCGTCCGAGAAAACTGGTCTAGAGGAAGCGTGCTGATAAAATTCAATTGATTTTCCTCTTGAAAACCTCGCCGTACCGATATAGCCTAAGTGTAGCGGAGGCAGAGCAAAATCGAAAATCGCAGTTTGATCGGGCCGCGCGGCTCGAAAAACTGATGACCGTATTACCGGACTTACGGGGTGGGTGCTATACTGAATAAACCGCAGTTGTATGGACCGCGGTCGCACGATAGAAAATTGTTTCGGGTTCACTCTCATCTTTTAACCTGCAGGAGGTTGCCATGGATGTAACGCTCGTGATCTTCAAAGAAGACGGTCAACGCCGCGAGTTTCCGCTGTATAAAGAGTCTTCGCTGGTCGGACGCAGCCCCGATTGCGATTTGCAGATTCCGCTGGGTACCGTGTCGCGACGACACTGCGAAATAGTTCGGGAGAACGATTCGGTTGTGTTGCGCGATGTGGGCAGTTCCAACGGGACGTTTCATAACAACCAGCGCATTGCCGAGCCGCAGACGCTTATGGCCGGCGACCATGTGCGCATAGGGCCGGTGACCTTCACGGTGGTGATTGACGGTGAGCCGGCGCAAATAAAGCCGGTGCGCACCATTCTGGGCGACCTTGCGATGGAGCCGGTAAACACGCCGGATGATCATCCTGAAAAATCGGGCACGGTGGACGTTGCCCCTCCGGAGCAAGAGCTTATTATTGCAGATGAAGGCGGCGAAGAGGAACACAGCCAGGCCGGCGACGATCCGCTCGCCGCCCTTGCCGCGCTTAACAAGCCGGACGCAAAGAAATAAGTCCTGCGAGGCGCACGCAATTCATAACCTGGTGTAACCAGCCATAAAAATCAATACCGTCATGGCCGCGGGGCTGCGGCGGCAGGTGCGATTGAGCCTGCATACCCGGTGGGCATAACTGCCGAAGTGACCAGATTGTTCAGGCCTGTGCGTCGTCTTGCTGCTGCATTTCTTGAGCGCGATGGCGGGAGTAGTTGCCGCGCACCACCCAATAAGCGCCAACAAGGTTCCACATAATGGGCATAAAGCGAATAGCCTGCGAGAGGGCAAACGCCTGACCGGCGGTGTCTACACCGCGGGTTACAAAAAAGTGCAAAATGACCGCATCCAATACACCAATGCCCTGCGGCGGCACGATCGGCAGGCTGGCCGAGAGCGCCGCGATGGGAATGTACGCCATAAAGCAGCCGAAGGGGGCGTGCATGCCAAACGCGCGGCCCGCCAAAAAGCCCGCCAGCGGCAGAATGGCCTGCGAAACAATGCTGATGGCGAACGCAAACGCGAGCACGCCAAAGTGGCCGCGGTAGGCGCGGAGGGTTTCGTCGGCATGTTTAATAAAATCGGGCAGCGGCAGGCGATTCATCAGGGCATCTACACCGAGCATTCGCCGCAGCCGGGCTGAAAAATAAACTGTCGCCCCGGCCGCCAAGCCCGCTAGCAAACCGCCGACCAGCAGAATAATGTGCACCAGCACGAGATTGCCGGCGCGGTCGGCGGGAGTGCCTGCGTGCAGGCTCTGCCATAAAAGCTGCAGGGCTGCAGCGACTGCGCCAAGCACCATCAGGGCGACAAGCCCTATGACGCGATCAAGCAATACAGTGACGGCACTGGCGGTTTTGCGCCCCGTAAGACGGCTGGTATAAACAATTTTAACCAAGTCGCCGCTGGTAGTGCCGGGCAAAAAGGTGGAGTAAAACTGCCCCACAAATGTGAGCGTCAGGCATTGGCCCCAGGGCAGCAGCATGCCCTGTACGCGCATGAGCCGCTGCCAACGCCAGGCGGTAAGCACAAACTGCAAACCTAAAATCAGCAGGCCGATCACGAGCAGTGGCAACTTGGCGCGGGCGAGAATGCCTTTGAGGCCGACTTCCACGGCGGGCTGGCCGGCCGCGTGGAGCAAATCGCCTACGGGCAAAAGCAGATGCCCCGGAAAGTAAAGAGGTGGATTGTCGGCATAGCCCGTAAATAGTTTGCCCGAACCCAGCCGCACGCTTATGACCTGCTTGCGAAAGCTGATATCGTATAGGGTATGCTCGCCGATTTTGCGGCGCTGCATCACGGGCGGCTTGCCTGGCGGCGCGGTATTGATGAGCTTATACGCGGGCATACGGCGCTGGCCCAACACCGGCAGCGGCGTATTTTTGAGGAATGTTATGCCGCGAATGACGGCTCCCTTGGGTATGGTAGCGCGATCCACCCAGCTGATGTGGGCAATCACATACCAAAGGCCCACCACCGCAATCGCCAGCTTTAACAGCGTGAGCAGCCCGCGACGAAGCGGGTGATGTTGTTTGGAGGGTTGCTCCATGCGCTGCGGTTCCAAATAAGGTAAACGCTAATACCTGCATGCGAAGCGGCCGACGGACCAAACCAGCGACCATCCGCGGTGACCCTATTAAATGCCCAAGTCGGCACGGGTTAGGATGGCTTCAAAAATGTAGCCGGCTTTTTCGATGTTTTCGCGGGCGCCTTCCTGGCGGTCTATCACGGCGACGATTTTTTCGACACGGGCGCCGGCTTCGACAATAATTTTGGCGGCTTCAAGCACCTGCCCGCCCGTGGTGGCAATATCTTCCACCAGCAGCACGGTATCGCCCGGGAGCAGCGTACCTTCAATCATTTTGCTGGTGCCGTAATCTTTTTTGCTGTTGCGCACAATTATAAACGGCAAACCTGCCGCGAGACTGGTAGCCGCCGCCAGAGCGACGCCGCCAAGTTCTGCCCCGGCAATGCGGGTGGTAACGCCGCTGCGGCGCTGGGCCATGCGGGCGCCCAAGGCTCCGAGGATGTCGGGCTGGGTTTCAAAGAGGTATTTATCCATATAGTATTTTGAACGTTTGCCCGACCGGAGCAGAAAATCGCCTTCCAGGTAGGATGTTTCTTTGACGCGCTTGGCAAGCGCAGCTTGGTCCATCATGCTGAAGTCTCCTGTAATAAACCACCGGGGAGGCTATTCCGCGCCGGCGGCCTGAAACTATATACGTTGCGGGTGGTTTTGAGAATAAGAGATCCTCGGCGGCGGAATGGCACACGTTCTTTTACGACTTGAAATTACGCGGTTTTACAGCGATTTGGGAACGGCCGATTCTTGCCGTTTTTTGCATTTTGCGGTATGATTATCTGGTTAAATCTGGCAGGAGAAATCATGGCTAAGGATCAGCCCTCAACCCCCGGTAAATATGATGAATCTGACATTCAGGCGCTTAAAGGCCTTGACCCGGTGCGCAAGCGCCCCGGCATGTACATCGGCGACACCACCACGCGCGGTCTGCACCATTTGGTGTGGGAAATTGTCAATAACTCGGTGGATGAAGCCATGGCCGGCCACTGCGAAAATATTACCGTCAAAATTCTCGCCGACGGCTCGGTAAGCATTGCGGACGATGGCCGGGGCATTCCGGTGGGCATGCACCCCACCGAGAAGAAATCCACACTGGAAGTGGTAATGTGCGACCTGCACGCAGGCGGTAAGTTCGGCGGCGGCGGCTATAAGGTTTCAGGCGGTTTGCATGGCGTGGGCGCTTCCGTGGTGAACGCCCTTTCAGAATGGACGGAAGTAGAGGTTTGCCGCGATGGCAAAGTCTACTCCATGGGCTTTGAGCGCGGGGCCAAAACCGGCGATCTCAAAACCATCGGCAAGCGCGTTAAAACCGGTACCAAGGTGACATTTAAGCCCGACCCGCAGATATTTGCCGACACCACGTTTGATTATGAACGCATTGTCGTGCGCTGCCGCGAGCTGGCGTACCTTAATGAAGGCCTGGCATTTTCGCTGGAAGATGAACGCACCGGCAAAAAAGACGAGTTTCGCTATTCCAAGGGCATCATTCAGTTCGTTAAGCAGCTTAACGAAGGCAAAGAAGTGGTGCATTCCCAGGTGATTTATCTGGAAAAAGAAGAGCAGGGTAAAGAAGCGCCGCTTTCGGTGCAGGTGGCCATGCAATACAACGATGGATATGCCGAAAGTCTGCACAGCTTTGCCAACAACATCAACACCCCCGGCGGCGGCACGCATCTATCGGGCTTCAAAACGGCGCTCACGCGCACGCTCAACTTTTACGCCAAAAGCAACAACCTGGTGAAAGACGAAAAGGAACTTCCAAACGGCGACGACCTGCGCGAAGGGTTGTCGGCCATTATTTCGGTGAAGGTGCCCAACCCGCAGTTTGAAGGCCAAACCAAAGACAAACTCGGCAACGGCGATGTTGAAGGCTTTGTGGCCAGTGCCGTCAACGAGGCCCTGGGTGCGTGGCTGGAAGAACACCCCGGCGACGCCAAACGCATTATTCAAAAAGGCATTACTGCGCGGCAGGCGCGCGAAGCGGCACGCAAAGCTCGCGAGCTTACGCGCAAAGGCGCTTTAAGCAGCGGCGGCCTGCCAGGCAAACTTGCCGACTGCTCCAGCCGCGACATGGAATCAACCGAGTTGTACATTGTGGAAGGCCAATCAGCCGGCGGCACGGCTAAAACCGGACGGGACCGCGTGTTTCAGGCCATTTTGCCCATCAAGGGTAAAATCCTCAACGTTGAAAAGGCCCGTGTGGACAAAATGCTCGGCCACGAAGAAATCCGCACCATCGTGCAGGCCCTGGCCTGCGGTATCGGCGCAGCCGACATGGACATGACCAAGCTGCGCTACGGCAAACTGGTCATTATGACCGACGCCGACGTTGACGGCTCGCACATTCGTACGCTGCTTCTGACGTTTTTCTTCCGGCAAATGCACCAGCTTATCCGCGATGGCCGGGTGTACATCGCCCAGCCGCCGCTGTACCAGGTTACGCGTAAAAAGCATGTGGAATATGTACGTAACGAAGCGGCCATGCGCAAAACACTTCTGGACCTTGGTGTAGACGGCACAAGCCTGATTGTGCGCGACCGCAAAGGCAACGAAAAGCTGCGTCACAAAGGCGCCGACCTCCGTAAAGCGGTGCAACTGCTTGAACAGGTGCAGGACCTGGCCACGGTGGCATCGCGCCGCGGCATACCATTCATCAAGCTGCTGGAGTTGCGAGCGCAAAAAGGCTCGATGCCCATGTACCGCGTTATTCTGGATGGCGTTGAGAGCTTTTTCTTTTCGCCGGAAGAATACGAAAAGTATGTTGAAGCCAACAAAATTGACGTGCTCGAAGCCATGGCCCGCAAGGTGCAAACAGACGTGTCGTCCAATGGCAATGGTGAATTGAGCAAAAAGGAGGTGGCCGCCGCCGCCGCCGAAGCCGCCGAAAATAAAAAGAAAGCACAAAAACGGCTCGAAAAAAATGAAGAGCTTCACGAAACGCGTGAACTCGAAAAAACATTTGAAAAGCTCAAAACCCTCGACCTGCCCATTGAAGATTACTTTTTGAAAATCGAGGAAACCGACAGCGGCGAGCGCAAGCAAACCCGCTACGCCGTGGAAAACGGCGAGCACCTGCGGCAAATTGCCGGCGTCGGCGAAATTGTCGAAGCTGTGCACGAAATTGCCAAGCAAGGCATCGAAATTAAACGATTTAAAGGCTTGGGCGAAATGAACGCAGACGAACTCTGGATGACCACCATGGACCCCTCGCGCCGCACGTTGCTAAGGGTAACGCTGGAAGGCGCCAGCAATGCCGAGGCCATGTTCAGCACGCTTATGGGCGAAGATGTGGAGCGCCGCCGGCGCTACATTGAAGAACACGCCCTGGAAGTGCGCAATCTTGACGTTTAACGGCAGCCTGCCGCCCATAGCTGTGACATTGGCGGTGCGGCCTGTCAGTTCCTTATCAAAAGTTGGCGCTTTTAATACGCTGCTCTCTTCAGAGGGCCGGCTTCCCCCGCAGCGCCCATGACGGCGCACCTGTCAAACGCTATTTGACACCCCCACCACAAATTCTTAGAATCTGCCAAGGTTTGTTGCAATGCGGCGAGACGCTAGCACAACATGCGATTCGCCCGGCATTGTCGGCATCATTGCCGATTTTTGAAGGTTGGTTCAGTCATAAGGAAATTGTTCAGCACTTTTTGTGCTCATTGAAAGTTGACCAATATGTCCGAAATTAGTTCTGCGGTGGATGGCAACGGTTTGGGCGCTACGGGGCGGCGCGACGCTTGGTGGGTTGGCCCGCTGCTGGTGGTACTGGGGCTTTCCGCCTTTGGCATCTATTCCACCTGGGCTGCGTGGACCGGCAACAACTACCTGCTTACTGCCGGGGGTGCTGATTACCTCTCCCCTTTTTATTCGCCCGATCTTAAAAGCCTGCTGGGCATAAGCGTCCCGTTTTCCTATGCGTTTCTAATACTCTGGGTTCCGCTGGGCTTTCGCGCTTCGTGCTATTACTACCGTAAATCATACTATCGGGCGTTTTTTTTAGACCCGGCCGCCTGCGCCGTTGGCGAGCCTAAGGGCCGCAAGTACAAGGGCGAAACGAAGTTTCCGTTTATTCTACAGAACTTTCACCGCTACTTTTTTTACCTCGCCACCGTTGTGCTGCTGTTTTTGTGGTATGACGCCGGCCGGGCATTTTTCTTTGCCGACAAGCTCGGCCAACTCCACTTCGGCGTGGGCGTCGGCTCCATCATCATGCTGCTGAACGTCATCGCCCTTTCGGGCTTCAGTTTGGGCTGCAATTCGCTGCGGCACCTTACCGGCGGCAAACTCGACTGCTTCAGTTGTTCGGCGGCGGCTCGAACACGCTATAAACTTTGGGGCGGGGTTACGTTCTTTAATCTGCGGCATATGGAATGGGCGTGGGTAAGCCTGTTTTCCGTCGGCCTTACCGACTTGTACATTCGCCTGTGCTGCATGGGCGTTCTTCACGATATAAGGATATTCTGACATCACCATGCTCGATAAATACGAAACACACGAACACGATGTAGTCATTATCGGCGCTGGCGGCGCCGGCCTGCGGGCCGCAATTGAATGCTCCGCCCGCGGACTCAAAACCGCCCTGATATGCAAATCGCTGCTGGGCAAGGCGCATACCGTCATGGCCGAGGGCGGCATCGCCGCGGCGCTGGCCAACGTTGAAAGCGCCGACTGCTGGCAAACCCACTTTCAAGACACCATGTTCGGCGGAAAATACCTCAACAATTGGCGCATGGCCGAACTCCATGCCAAAGAATCGCCCGACCGCGTGCGCGAACTCGAGCGCTGGGGCGCTGTGTTTGACCGCACACCCGAAGGCAAAATTCTTCAGCGGGCTTTCGGCGGCCACACGCACAAGCGCCTCGCCCACGTCGGCGATCGCACAGGTTTGGAGCTTATTCGCACACTGCAGGACAAGGGCATTCATCAAGGCATTGATGTATACATGGAATGCACCATCACGCGGCTGCTTAAAGATGGCGACCGGGTGACGGGCGCCTTCGGCTACTGGCGCGAAAACGGACGCTTTGTCGTGTTCAAGGCCAAGGCCGTGGTGCTGGCCACCGGCGGCGTGGGCAAGTGCTTCAAAATTACGTCCAATTCGTGGGAGGGCACTGCCGACGGCCACGCCCTGGGCTTTGAAGCCGGCGCCGAACTGGTAGACATGGAGTTTGTGCAGTTTCACCCGACCGGCATGGTATGGCCGCCGGGAGTCATGGGGCTTCTGGTTACGGAGGCCGTTCGCGGCGAAGGCGGCATTCTTCGCAACAACAAGGGCGAACGCTTCATGGAAAAGTATGACCCCAAACGCATGGAGCTGTCCACACGTGACGTGGTGGCGCGCTCCATCTACACCGAAGTTAAGGAAGGCCGCGGATCGCCGCATGGCGGCTGCTTTTTGGATATTTCGCACCGTGGAGCGGAATATGTAAAGCGCAAACTGCCCAGCATGTATCACCAGTTTAAGGAACTCGCCGACGTAGACATTACCAAAGAACCCATGGAAGTCGGCCCCACCTGCCATTACATCATGGGAGGCATTAAGGTGGATGCCGACACGGGCGCCACCCGCGTACCGGGCCTTTTTGCCGCGGGCGAATGCACCGGCGGTATGCACGGCTCCAACCGGCTGGGCGGCAATTCGCTCTCCGATTTGCTGGTATTCGGCCGCCGCGCCGGCATCGGCGCCGGCGACTATGCGGCCGGCGCCCCAGCCGCCAAAATCGCCGATGCCGAGGTTGAAGCAGCGGCCGCCGAGATGACGGGCTATTTTGGGCGATCCAACCCTGAAAGCCCGTACAAATTACACATAGACCTGCAGAACATGATGCAGAGCATGGTGGGCATATTCCGCGAGGAAGGCGACCTCACGACTGCCATCGCCAAGCTTCAGGAGTTTAAGCAGCGCTACGAGCATGTAGCTGTGGAAGAAGGCCAGCGCATGTACAACCCGGGTTGGCATTTGTGCCGCGACCTTAAAAACATGCTGATCTGCTCGGAGGCTATTGCCCGCGCCGCTCTGATGCGTAAAGAGAGCCGCGGCGGCCACAGCCGGCTCGATTTCCCCAAGTACGACACCTACTGGGGCGAGCACAACATTATTATCTCGAAGGATGGCCCGGCCATGAAGGTTGAGCCGCGGGAAACGGTTAAAGTTGCAGAACTTGCGCCGCTAGTTGAGGCGCGTAAAGCCAAGGAAAGCAGCAAATGAGCAAACGAACGTTTGTGGTATGGCGCGGCGACAAAGACGGCGGCAACTTTGTGGAATACCCCGTCGAAGTTGAAGAAGGCATGGTGGTGCTGGACGCCATCCATCAAATTCAACGCACCAGCGCACCCGACCTTGCCTGCCGCTGGAACTGCAAAGCCGCCAAGTGCGGTTCCTGCAGCGCGGAAGTCAACGGCAAGCCGCGGTTGATGTGCAAAACGCGACTCGACGATTTGCCCGGGGAGGAGGCGGTTATCGTCAAGCCGCTCAAGAGCTTTCCCATCATTCGCGACTTGGTGACCGACGTATCGTGGAATTACACGGTCAATAAAAAGATTCCACCCTTTACGCCCAAAAAAGGGGCGGACTTTATTATGCAGCAGTGCGACGTTGACCGCGTGCAGGAGTTCCGCAAGTGCATCGAATGCTTTTTGTGTCAGAATGTCTGCCACGTGATACGAGAGCACAACCAGAAGAGCCACTTCTTCGGCCCGCGGTTTTTTATTCGCGTGGCCAGCCTTGAGATGCACCCGATGGATGCGCTCAACCGCATACCGCAAATCAAAAAGGAAGGCGGTTTGGGCAGGTGCAACATCACCAAGTGCTGCACGGAAGTTTGCCCCGAAGAAATACACATCACCGACAATGGCATTATTCCGCTCAAAGAGCGCGTGGTAGATCAGTTTTTCGACCCCGTGCAAATTGTGATCCGCAAAATCACGGGTGCCGACAAGCCGCAACCTACAGAATAGGCCCAAGGCGATATACGAGCTAACTAGCGACTTAGAATAAGCTCCAGCCATCGGTTATCGCGCACTTGGCTGATAAATCATTTGGAGTTATACCGCCCTGTCAAACTGCAAATAATAAGGTCCTTTGGAATAAAGATACATAATATGTCGCCTGTGGTATCCCGTTTATACCTGCCGCGCATCGTGCTCGTGCTGATCAGCATGTTCGCCTCTTGCGCAGCGGCCAAAAATCCGTCATCCGCGTTTTTTCTTCAGTCGCATGATCGCGTGGTGTTTTACGGCGACAGCATTACAGAACAGCGGCTGTACACCAATGACGTAGCAACCTTTGTGCATACACGCTTTCCCGGGCTTCCGGTCACCTTCATCAATTCCGGCGTCGGAGGAGATACGGTGCGCGGCGGCTGGACCGGCCCGCTTAACGTGCGGCTCGCCCGCGATGTATTTCCATTCCGGCCGACCGTCGTGGTCGTCATGCTGGGCATGAATGATGTATTTAGGCCCCATCCACTTCCCTCTTACGAACAGGGCTATCAACTGCTCGTCGCCAAATTGAGGAAACATTTACCGCGAGCACGGCTGGTGTTGATTGGCCCTTCGCCATTCGGCGATAGTGCCACACCCAATAAGGTTAATGACCGGCTCATAGCCATGAGCCGATTCGTCCGGCAGCTCGCCAAACAAAATAATGCTCTATTTGTAGACTTTAACGCCCCGCTTGTCAGCGCGATGGCCCGCATCGGCCAGACCTCTCCAACGCTGGCATCCAAACTTATTCCGGGGAAAATTCATCCAGGGGCAAGCGGACAACTGCTCATGGCGACCGCCCTGCTTAAGGCCTGGCATGCTCCAGCCACAGTTACGGCGGTGCACATTCAGGCGAGGCCGCTGGCGGCGATCCGCAGTGATCATACAACGATCTTGCATTTGAGCCATCACGCCGGAAAATTAACCTGGACGCAGCATGACACTGCCCTGCCATTTCCCATCATGAATTTGCACGCTCATTGCCCCCAGTTTCCCCCCATCAGCCGCACATGGACGATCAACAGTATCGCCGTTGAACTCCCCTACTTAGGTCCGCCACAACTTACCGCCTTTACCAATCCGCTCGCAAAGCAGGTTCTTGGTATTGCCCATTTCTACCGCAACCTCGATACACAAACGCTTGCGGTGAGCGGCCTGACTGCAGCGAACTATACGTTGCGAATCAATAACACACTGGTCGGCACATTCACCCAAAAGCAACTGGCGGATGGCATTAATCTCGCTAAGTACAACACACCCATGCTTCAACAGGCTTTTCGCGTACTCAGGCAGGTTTGGCGCATCAGCTCGATGCGGTATTTCGCCTGGCGACAGCTTGAACTGACTCTCTACGCCTCCACAGCCAACCAAACACAAACATACGTCGCGAGTCCCTGGGTGCACGTTAAACCGGGTCGTATTGACAATAGCCCCGCGGCGCAACGCGCGGTACAACAAATTCTCGCAGGCTATTCTAAACTTGTTCACCTGCAGCGTTTACGCCTTCGCGGCATCATGCAACCACTGCCGGCACACTATGAGCTTTCTCCGACGACAGGGCCGATCGCACACTAAGCTGCCAAACGGCGACTGACGGCGCGTGCGAATCTGTCGCGAGGCGATTGCGCTTGCCGGTGCATCGGTGGTAAGCGCGAGCGCCAAGTCAACTGACGGCGAGCGCAAGCTGTCGAAAGGCGATGCCGCAGATGCCGCGGGCGCGTGAGGCCCACGGTGCTACCATAGCTTTTTACACGCACTGTTAAACACATGAGGCGGCGTTATGCCTTGTGAGGCGATTTTGCCGGGTACGAGGCGATGGCTGCCTTGCTTTGCAGCGGAACGCAGAGCCTTGCACTCGGGCAGATGCAGACAAGATGTCTGCGTTACCGGCGCTGGCTGCGGCGGGGCTTGTCACTGTATATTAGTGATTGACTGGCGACGTTCGCCAAGCGGGCATAGCGGTGCACCTGCAGGAACAGATGCGCCAACCCCGCTGCTGGCAACAAAGAAAGATTGAATTGATGGCAAGGGCAAAAATATTTATTGATGGCGAGGCAGGCACCACCGGTCTGCAAATTAGAGCTCGGCTGACCCATCGGTCTGATATTGAACTCATCAGCATTGCCCACGACAAGCGCAAAGACGACGCCGAGAGACAGCGGCTTCTTAACAGCGTGGATGTAGCCGTGCTGTGCCTGCCCGACGACGCCGCCCGCGCTGCGGTCGCCATGATCAGCAATCCCAACGTGCGGGTACTTGATGCCAGCACCGCGCATCGCACCCAACCCGATTGGGTTTACGGCATACCAGAACTGGCTCCGCACCAGGCGGATAAAATCCGCACGGCCCATCGCGTCGCCAACCCGGGGTGTTATTCCTCGGGCATGGTGCTGTTGGTGCGGCCTCTGGTAGACGCCGGACTGCTGCCCCCCGAAGTTCCCCTGACGGTACAGGGCATTTCAGGCTACAGCGGCGGTGGGCGGCAGATGATTGATTCATTTGAGGGTCGCGGTGCCAATGTCATTAACGACCCCATTCGGCTCTATGCGCTGGAGCTTAACCACAAACATGTTGAAGAAATGAGGGTGCACAGCGGCCTTGTGCACCGGCCGCTGTTTGTGCCGGCGGTGGGCAAATTCGCCCAGGGCATGCTGGTTGAAATTCCACTGCAACTTTGGGCCTTGCCCAAGCCCGTCAGCGGGCTGGAAATTCACCAGGCACTGGCGCACCGGTACGCCAATCAGCGGTTTATAAAAGTAATGCCGCTGGACCCGCGGCCTGCGGTGCATCTTGCGCCCGATGCGCTTAATGGCAGCAATAGGATGGAAATATTTGTGTTTGAAAACCGAGCCGAGCAGCAAGCGTTGCTCGTTGCCCGGCTCGATAATCTTGGCAAAGGGGCCTCGGGGGCCGCTGTGCAAAATCTTGATTTGATGCTGGGCCTTGACGGCAACAGCCTTTACGAATTACCCGCCGACTAAAATCCTCATTCACGCCGCTTCCGCCGGACCGAGCAGTTCGGTCAGGTCGCGGAGCGACTCTTCCAGCGCGGTCATGCCTGGGTTAATGGCCAAAGCCAGCCGATAGTAGCGACGTGCACCATCAAAATCACCCATGCTGGCGTGGCAATGCCCCAGACCGGCCATGGCCATAAAATGCTGTGGCACGCGGGCGAGCACTTCGTTGCAGTCTTTGATGGCTTCGGCATAGCGTTCGGCCATTGCATAAGCGATAGATCGCTGATGATAGGCCTCGGCAAAGTCGCTGTCAGCCTGTATGGCCATCGAGAACTTTTCGATGGCGGCTTCAATGTTACCATGGTTGAGATGCTGCGAACCATTTTTGAGAAACATGCCGCTTTGACGGCGGCCCGCTCTGGCCCAAATACACATGAGAGCGTTATCGGCGGCGTCGTTAAGGCCTGGAGTTTCATCATGAAGCACGCGGGCCACCGGGCCAACCGCCGAAGAATCGCCCACCAAAGCGAGCGACATCACGGCCAATTTCCGCACAGCGGCACTGGGATGCTCCAGCAGGTCTATGAGGTCACGGGTGTTCCAACCATCGCAGAGGCTACGATGGGCCATGTGCAAATCACCCCGGTCAAAGGCTCCCTGCACCTGGGTGATCAGACGCTTGGCTAGAACTTCGTTGGGCTTGTTTGGGCGCATGTAAAACTCTCCTGCCCCCACCGGCCAGAAAACAGTACAACCACTTATGAACTAAACTACGTGGTGCCATTGACCTGCCAAGACTTTAGCTTTCGCCATCTGTGGAGCCACCACTCCACATCAGCCCGGCAGGACAAAGCCTGCTATCTGACACCGGCTAATAGTAGGCAGCACCCCTCTGCGAGGCAAGAGGCAAGTTAGAATATTGTTAAATTTTTATCGGGCGTATTTTATAAGGGGCGATAAAAATGGTCTTTGACACCCTCTACTGGGGGTAACACAGCCGATTTCATTATTATTACGAATATATAATCTATTATAATTAATTATTGGCGGTATCGGGCATTTCATTTCCCTGGAGCCTTATGTTCAAGCCTTTGGGATGAGTTCGATTTGAACCTGATGCTCCTGCCGATCATCCTGCAAGGTGATAATACCATCATCCTGCAGATTGCCATCCACCTGTACGGAACGAACTTTATCGCCCCCGCCTGAAAAATGAATATGGTAAAATGTTTCACGATAGCGATAATGACACTGGAACCCCTTCCAGTGCTGCGGCAGCCGAGGCTCAAACCATAGCCGATCCGCTTCCTGCCGCCAGCCCAGAAACACCTCAATCAACAGTCGATACATCCACCCCGCCGAGCCGGTGTACCAGGTCCAACCACCGCGGCCCTGATGCGGCGCGACCGAATAAACATCTGCCGCCACTACATAAGGCTCTACCCGATAGGTCGTCACCTCCTGCGGCGTGCGGCTATGGAGTAGCGGATTAATTAATTCAAAAAGCTCCCAGGCTTTATCCACTTGCCCGGCCATGGCAAAAGCTATTACCACCCAAACGGCCGCATGCGTGTATTGACCGCCGTTTTCCCGAACGCCTGGTAAGTATCCGGCAATGTAGCCCGGGTCCTGAAGAGGATGGTCAAACGGCGGATCAAATAATCGGATGAGTTTAAGATCGCGGCTTACCAAATGATCTTCCACCGCGGCCAGTGCGAGGCGCTGGCGCTCGGCATTGCCTGTTTGACTGATCAACGCCCAGCTTTGCGGGAGGCTGTCTATGCGGCACTGCTCGTTTTGGGCCGATCCGAGCGGTGCGCCATCATCAAAAAACGCCCGCCGGTACCACTGGCCATCCCAGGCATTTTCTTCAATTGCGGTAAGAAGCTGGGCGGCATGTTTGCGGCAAAGCTCGGCCGTGGCTGTATCCTGGCGCTTCTCGGCCAGTTGAGCCATGGCATCGAGCACTTTACGCTGAAAAAATGCCAACCAAACGCTTTCACCCCGCCCCTGAAGCCCAATTCGATTGAACCCATCGTTCCAGTCGCCGCAGCCAATGAGCGGCAAGCCATGCTCGCCGGTTCGCAAGCCGCGGTTCACAGCCCGCACACAGTGCTGCCACAGCGTTGCCTCCTGGCCGCTTACACCAGGCAGGTCGTACCAGGACTCCTCATGCTCAGCCAGTGGACGCCCCTGCAAAAAGCCCACTTTCTCTTCTAAAACACCGGTGTCTCGCGTCAGTTCAACGTAACGGCATACCGCCAACGGCAACCATAAGAAGTCATCGGAAAAGGCGGTTCGGACTCCACGGCCTACCGGAGGATGCCACCAGTGCTGCGCATCGCCTTCTTCAAACTGTCGGGAGGCAGCGCGGAGAATTTGCGATCGAAGCAGCTCAGGCGATGCCAGCGCTGCCGCCATGGCGTCTTGAAGTTGATCGCGAAAACCGTAGGCTCCGCCCGATTGATAAAATCCACTGCGTCCCCACATGCGCGACGAAATAACCTGGTAGAGCAGCCAGCCATTGGCCAGCGCGTTTACGCCGGCATCGGGTGTTTCAAGGTGAATGCAGCCGAGGGTTCGGTTCCAATACTGCCAGACGGTTTCCAAAGCTCGTCGTGCGCTGCCCGGCGTGCGAAACCGCTCTATAAGCTGCCTCGCCTGAACCAGATCAGGTGCGGCACCTATAATAAATACAATTTCACGCGATGCGCCGGGCGCAAGTTCCACAGCGCACATCATGGCGGCGCATGGGTCGTACACACCGCCAAGACGACCCGAAAGCTTGCGCCGGCTCATGGCCGCCGGTTTGTCTACGCTGCCATTGCGACCTAAAAACTCAGTGCGATCTCCGGTGACAGAGCGTGCGTTCTCGCTGCAATGCGCAAAAGCCACCCAGCCGGCAAAATCGGCATTCCAATAATTGTGCGCCAAAATGGCGCCCGTTTTCTCATCAAGCTCCGTTACCACATGGCCGGCATTGCGGCTGCGGTTTTCGCCCAACACCCATTCGCAAAAGTTCGTGACACTCAGCGTGCGGGCCTTGGCCGACCGGTTGACCACCTTCAGCACGCAAAATTTGACTGGCTCGCGCAAAGCCGCGTAAACTTTGAGTTCGGAATAGATACCTTGCTGCGTGCGTTCAAAAATACTGTAACCAAAGCCGTGGCGCGTCAAGCCTGGAATGCCCCCGGGACTATTGCGTCCGCACGGCGACCAAAAAAGACCCGTCTGATCATCGCGAATGTACAGCGCCTCGCCCGTAGCGTCGGTTACGGCGTCGTTGTACCAGGGCGTAAGCCGGTATTCGTGCGCGTTGCCGACCCAGGTGTACATGCCGCCGGATTCAGAAACCACGGTGCCCAACTGCTCGCCGGCAATGACGTTGCACCAGGGCGATGGAGGTAGTTTGTCAGGCGATACGGTCATGACATATTCGCGGGCGTCACCGGTCAAACCGCCGATGCCATTAAAGAACTGCAGATCTTCGCGCCGCGCCGGTGGTGGAACAATGTCGCGCTGCGGCTGAGAAACCGGCACCAGCCGCGGCATGATGGCATCGGCCTCGCCGCCGGGGCGATCGAGTTGCTCTTCGAGGGTACCGGCACCGTCGGAAAGCACCACAGCCGCGGTCGCCAGCAAAAGCAATCGGTCATCTTCGGTAAGCTGGTCGAGCCGGCGCAAAAAGATTCCGCCAGGCCGATCAAGCAGCTTGGCATCCGGCCCTGCGGCGATAACCGCCAGTAACTGCTCATGCAGGTCTTGGCGGTAAATCGATGTATCCTGATTCCAGATTACCAAGTCCACCGCCAGACCTTTGAGCCGCCAGTACGCATGGGCCTTGAGCACATCGCTAACCAGCGAAAGATTGTCGCGATTTTCAACCCGCATCAGCAAAATGGGCAGGTCGCCGGAAATGGCAAACCCCCAAAGCCCGGACTGGCCGCGCACATTGCGCCGTACCGTCTCTCCACCCGCCCGCAGCGCCGGCCCCGGGTACAGCAATGCACCGGCCAATCGGCCAAAAAGCTGCGCCTCCGCCTCGGTAGCGCCAAGCTGATGCAGCATGACCTGATTATGCGACCACGCAAGGTCCATCACGCGGTCGGTTAGCCGGCGGTCGCTGTAGCGGGCCGCCATCGCCTCAACCTGCTGGCGGGTGGCTCCAACACCTAATAACATATCGAGACAAATTGTTTGTTCAGGTTCGATGACAAAATGTCGGCGTATGGCGACAATCGGGTCCAGCGGTGCGCCTGCAAAATTACCCAGCGGTCCGGGACGGTCCATCGCCAGCGGCTGAGCCGCCGAGCGACCTCTGCCAATAAAAGCCTCACGCCCGGTTTGATATGAAAACTCCGCCGCCGCACCGTGCACCGTCAACTGGTGCATCAACCAGGGCGGCTGTTCAGTGTTGGATCGCGCCCGCCGCGTCGCCAAAAGAGCAAAGTGCTCACTTAGTACGCTGGTTTGCACAAACAGGTTGCCAAAGGCCGGATGTGCCGCATCGGCAGTTTGCGACTGCAGAACCACTTCGCCGTAACTGGTGACTTCAATAGTTCGGGGCGTTTTGCCGCGATTGGTCAGCAAGATGCGGCGCAGTTCAATATCGTCCTCGGGTGAGACGGCAATGGTCATGCGCGTTTCGATCGAGCCGTCGCGCCGCCGAAACTCGGCCTTGCCCTCCGAGAACACAGCTTCGTATGCCTGGCCCACGCGGCCTGCGGGCGATATTCCGGCAGACCACCATCGCTGCGAATCAAGGTCGCGAATGTAACAATACAAGCCCCAGCAATCACGTGTGTAGTCGGCCTGCCAGCGCGTCAGCGCAAGGTCGTTGAATAGCGAACGCCCGCTGCCCACGGTTGTAACCATGACATGATAGCGCCCATTGGAGATGAGGTGAGCTTCGGGCGCCGGCGTGGCCGAGCCTGAAAATACGCGCCATGCCGGGCGTTCCTGCGCCACGGGCCGACGCGACTCAGCAACCTCCGAGGAATGCGGAAAAATGCCCGCTACCCGCGGAATCTTTTCCTGCAGCAGCAATTCACCGGAGCGCAACAGCGGATCGGCCGAGAATCGCCGCTGCATCGGCTCGTGCAGCAAATGCGATATAATTCCCAGCAGGCCCATGCCCTGATGGTGCACCATAAACGAGCGCACAGTCGCGGGAGTACCCGGCTCAGGCACCCGGCTTGCGGTGTAGTCTATCGCTTCGTAAAAGCCATAGCGTCCCATTTGCCCATCCTGCTTGAGTCGCAATAGATTCGCAGCCGCCCGCTGCGGCGAAGCCAGCAGCGCCAGCATGGAGGCATAGGGAGCAATGACGACATCTTCCGAAAGCCGCCGCTTAAAGCCCAGGCCCGGCACGCCAAAGGCGCGATACTGATAATTAAGTTGTGCGTCGGTGGCATTGTACCCTGATTCGGACACGCCCCAGGGTATGCCGCGGGCCTTGGCGTAATTTATATTCCGTTCAACCACAGCCTGCATCGTCTGAGCGAGCAAGGTGCCCGCGAACTGGGGCATGACGAGCTGCGGCATCAGGTATTCAAACATTGAACCGCTCCAGCTCAACAGTGCGAGCTGACCGGACCGCCCTGTCACCGGCCGCCCGAGTGCAAACCAATGCTCTTGCGGCAACTGCCCCTGCACAATGCCGATGTAACTTGTAAGCCGCGCCTCGGATGCCAGCAGATCGTAAAAGCCTTTGTCCAAAGCATTGTCAGAAACACGAAAGCCGATGGAGAGAAGTTTTCGTTCAGTATCATATAGAAATTTGAAGTCCATCTGCGCCAAGATGGCGGCGCGCCGCCCCAAACGATCAAAGTCGTTGAGTCGCGACTGCAATCGCTGCAGCCCCAGTCGCAAGGCGGATTCCCATTGGTCTCGCCACTGCTGGTACTGCGGCTCGATTGCCGCCGCATGGAGCCCGGGCAAAACATCCAGCGCAGCTTGACATGCGATGGCTAAGTCAGACAAGCCCGCATTCCTATTCAGAGCACTGAAATGTCGTGAAAGCTCCCGCCACATACCAGCCAGCTCGGCATTGGCGGGCCGCATATCCGGCGGCGGCGGCAACTTTACCCACGGCGCCAGCCAAACAATGTCCTCGCACAAATCTGCGGCTTGTTTGGACAATATCTCAATCCAACCGCGTACATTGGAGGATGCTTCGCTCGCGGCGGCAGCCGCGTGGGCTTCGGCTGCGGAGAGCTTCACGCACTGTTCCAGCACATGAACACTTTCCGACAGGGACACATCATCACGAGCACTCATCTGTTCAATAAGCTGCTCCAATTGTCGGACTTGTGCGCCGGGCGATACATCCGCTGGTAATTGCCCCGATACCGCGCCGAGCGCGTCAGCAGCCATACTATCCTTAATAATCAGCAGCACATCGCCCAGGCCGGCCGCCCAGCGCTGCGGCAGCGGGCTAATCGCCCGCATTTCGTCGAAGCCGGATTTAAGCACCAGCAGATGCCCCGCCAGATTGCCGCTGTCAACGGTAGAAACATACAGCGGCGGCAGAGGTTCAAGCGTTTGCGTGTCGTACCAATTAAAGAAATGACCGCGATAGCGAGTTAGGCGGTCCATCGTGTCTAACATGGCTCGCGTACGGAAAAGCAGCGTGCCGGCGCTGATCCAGCCGGCGTCGAACGCCGCCAAATTCGCAAGTGCCGCCAAGCCGATATTTGTAGGTGAGGTGCGGTGCGCGATCTTTTCTTTCGGATATTCCTGATAATTGTCGGGCGGCAGAAAATGATCTTCAGCGACAACAAACGTTTCAAAGAAGTGCCAGGTGCGCCGCGCCAGCGCCCGCAGAAATTGTTGCGTTTTTGCGTCCAACTTGCTGCGTGACAGGTCGAGCGGCCTGCTCAGGAGCCACGCGGCCACAGGTGAAAGTATCCAAAGCAGGCATGGCCCGGCGGCCAAAAGCGGCTTGCCATCGCCAATAAGCCATGTGCAAAGCAACAGTCCAGCGCCCAAGATAGGTGCAACCCACATGCCCAACACGAAGGCCGGCAGGTCATGCCGTACGCCGCGTGCCACCAGACCGCTGCTGCGCCATTGCAGCAAATGCCGCCGTGTAAAAAGCAGTCGTGTGAGCGTTTGACCGATAGCCTGCAGGCATATCACAGCCTCAAAGCCGGCAAACACTATCAATAAAAGGCCTTGGGTAAGCCGACTGGCTAAACCTGCAGCCCAGTAGTTCAAGTGCAGGTTGATAGGCAGGTCTGAACTTTTGGCCGCCAGGTCAAAAACGCTCGACAACAACAGCGGCGCAAACACCACTGCCAGAAGCCCCAATGCCCACACCCGTGAATGCCCTAACCCCAGGCACAACCAGGCGAAGAGCGCCACCACCGCCGGTGGCCAGAGGCTGCGTCTTAAGTTATCAAATATTTTCCAGCGAGACAGAGCTGAAAGCCGGTTGCCCAGTCGCCGACCAGTCATATCGCGCACCCAAGGCAGTAAATAGCCGACAATCTGCCAATCGCCGCGTATCCAGCGATGCCTGCGGTTGACATCGGCGGTAAAATGCGACGGAAAATCTTCAAATAACTGTACGTCGCTTACCAGGCCGGAGCGCACATGGCAGCCCTCCAGCAGGTCGTGGCTCAGGATGCGATTTTCGGGAAATCGCTTATGCAGCACCGTATGAAAGGCATCTATGTCAATAATGCCTTTACCGACAAATGAACCCTCGCCGAATAAATCCTGATAAACATCGGAAACCGCCCGGGTGTAGGGGTCCAGTCCCGCATCGCCGCCGAAAAGCCTTACAAACCAAGATCGCCGGGATGCGGGTAAATGCACCGCCACCCGAGGCTGCAAAATGCCATAACCATGGCGCACCAGGCCTGTTTTAGAATCTATTTGCGGACGATTAAGAATGTGCGCCATCGTGCCGATAAGTTTAATCGCCGTTCCACGGGGCAATTGCGTATCAGCGTCAAGCGTAATGAGAAACTTCACACCGGCCAACAAATCCGCATCACCAATCACCGTCAAAAAACGATCTTGGGCGCCGCCCCGCAACCATTCCATAGTCTCGGCAAGTTTGCCGCGCTTGCGCTCATAGCCCATCCAGACGCCTTCGCGCTCATTGAAATGTCGCGGACGATGAAGCAGACAAAATGGCCCGACGTTGCCTTGAGCATAACGCTGGTTCAACTGCTCTATACCTTCAACCGCCTGACGCAGCAGCGATTCGTCTTCGGGCATAATCTGCTGCGGCGCATCGCAATAATCGGTAAGCAACGCATACAGCAAGTTCGGATCGCGGTTGGCCAAAAAGCGCACTTCGATCTGTTCCAGAAGATTGCGTACTTCGCCGGGGTCTTCCAGCATACTCGGAATGACCACCAGTGTGCGGCAGTCATCGGGCACGCCGTGCTCAAAATCGAGCCGCGGCAGCAATCGCGCCGGAATCAAGCGCGTGGCCAACTCATTGACGACGGCCAACGCCCCCTGGCTCATCACCAGCGCGGCCAACAATGCAAGAATGACAATACACCACAGTGCCATCCCACTCTCCACCGTTGGCCGCAAAAGCAAGGCTACAGGCGCCAGCGTGAGAATTGCGACAACGGACAGGTACGCAAGCGGCGGATTTTTGAGCACCATACGCTGCAGCCGCGCCCGTAGCGGCGGGTATGCCTTAAGCGTGCCTTCGAGCGCGAGACGGCCTTGATCTATAAGGTAATACCCCACATGGGCCTGACGGCTATTTACACCAAACTCCTTTGCTGCCGATTGGGCAAGCGACAGAGCTTTTTCGGCGACGGCCAGCTCATCTACTTTTCCGCGGCGGGCCAGATCTTCAATGACGTGCCGGCAACGGTCACGCGTCTGAAAATCGGCCTGCGCGTAAAGGCCGGACGGGTCGCTGCGGAGCTTTTGTTCGATGACGCTGTGCCCTTCGACAAATTTCATCCAGTCGGTGGCATCTATGAATCGCAGGCTGGCAAAGCAGTTACCCATGGATATCTGGTCGGCGGCTTGGCGCTGGCTCTCCTGCTGTACCAGGCGTTCCAGGCTTTCGCTGGCGCGCACCGCCAACTGCTGCACCCAATCGAGCGCCATCACCAGCGACGCGCTTTGCCCCTGCAGACGCCGCACAAGGTCTGCGACAAAGGCGCTGGTAAGCGGCGGATTGGACTTGACCATATCGGCCAGCACTATGATGGTGTGATCCGGGCTTTTGGCTGCGGCGGCAATGAGTTCATCCGCCCAGTGGTTTGCCAGATTGCGATCGTGACGCGACTGCGCTATGCGCCCGGCGACACGGCGCATGTTTTCCACCAGCGCCAGCCGCAGCATAATCGGCAGCGCCCATAGCTCGCCAAGGGTGAGCGAGCGTGTTTGCTGATAAGCCGCGATGAAGCGCGACATCACTTCGGCATCCACACGGCCGTCCAGATGACTTATCAGGCATAAGGCCATGTCATAGATTCGCGGAAGCAACCTTTGCGGCCCCAACGCCAGCACCGGCAACTGCCGGGCATAACCGCGCGGCAAATGCCGCCGGATCAGACGAATCTCTTCATCGAGTATGTAAAAGTTGTCGAGCAGCCATTCCGAGGCCGGTGCGATGGCCTGTCCGGCATTCACCGCCGCTGTAATCAAATGGTAGGTATCTTGCAAAACCCGCTGATTGTCGGCCAGCCGCACCAGGAGTATTTCTGAACCGGCCCCGGGCTGCAGCACATGCTCGCCCGCTCGCTCCCGGGCCAGCTGCTCCAATTGTTCGATGCTTAAAAGCTCCAGACGCAAAGGCTCCCCGGCAGCCTCGCGCAACAATTGCGAGCGCAGGCGATCTTGAGCGTTATTGAGCAGTTGCTTCAACATAAACCTTGTACTACTGCGAGAATTGCTCTGCGTCAACGAACGCAGAGCGCCGCCACAGTGTTGTTGCGGGCTGGAACTGTAATTGTAGCATGCCGGTGTTGCGGAGCGTCATTGCCTCGCGGCGTGGTTCACAGAAGCGGGTTGGGTTCGCGTAACACAACGCAATAATCGCCCGGGTTTTATATGCTCGGCAATGCGAAGCGACAGGTGATCGATGTGCCTGGATCGCTTGTACGGCATCGCCGCATGAAGCTGCCGGCGTGCCATATCATTTTAGCGCGGCCGTAAGCCCCAGCTTCACCAGAAAAGGCTTTGGATTTTTCAAAAACAGTTCTTTGCAATGGCTGCTGCAAAATCCGATGAGCTTTCCGTTATAGACCACTGTAATTTTCGGATTTATCGGCCGGCCGCTGTTGGGGCAGAACATGTTGATGGGCTTTGCGGCCGGGGCAGCCACGGCAACTTTTGCGCCCGACGGACCGGCGCCCAGCAGTGCCTGAACCTGCGCATCAGCAATATGCCGCTGCAATCGAGCTATTTGGGCATCCCAACGATTGATTTGATCGGTATCGGTCATCATCCTGCTGAATTGACCCGCCGCAGCGGTTGTTACCGAGGTGTGCCACAGGTAAACATGGCGGAGACGCGGCATTTGACGCAGGTATGTTAAGCTTGCGTCGCTTACCTTGGTGTCGTAAAGATTCAAGTATGACAGGCGGCGGAGGTGCCGCAGCTTTTTTAATCCGGCGTCGGTTATAGCAGTACTGTTGAGCGACAAACGATGAAGATTGGTCATTTTTCCAACCGCGGCCATGGCGGCATCGCTTACGAGAGTTCGCCCCAGGTTGAGCGATCGCAAATTTGCGGCCAGGGGCAGCAACTGGGCGACTTGCGCATCGGAGAATGACTTATGCAAATTCGCGTTGCAATCCAACCATTTTGATGTTGCGGTTTCAGGGCGTATGACAACATGCTCTTGCGCAGCAATTTTTGTTGCCAGCGCCAACGCCTGAGCCCTTGGCAAAGGCTTAAGCGCATCGGGCGATGGATAAAGTTTGTCGAGAATATCGGCTATGCCTGACGTTTGCGGCAGCTGCGCAACAGTTGCCAGCGGTTTGGCGCCGCTGCGAACCCACCAGCGAATCAGGGCTATTTGATCATTGGTAGGACCCGGTTTACCTGCCGGCGGCATTCGGTGCCGGTCGCCGGCACGCAACAGCAGCCGCTGCACCAGCACGCTATGGTCAGGCTCGCCGACTGCAATGACCGGCCCATCGTGGCTGCCCTTCATCAGCGCCGCGAAGGTATCAAGCCGAAGACCGGCCTTTTGCTTGTCTGGCCCGTGGCAGGTTATGCAGTCGGTGGTAAAAATGGGCGAGATTATATCGCGGTAAACCACGAGGCGCTCCGGGTCGGAGACGATCTGCCGCGCGGTTTGATTACGGGGCGCATTGCCCATAAACCGCCGGATAAACCGGGGAGCATACTCCGTTAAATAACCGCTTCCGTGCGTTAAAGAGCCGCCCAAGTGTGCGGCAACCAGCAGCACAGCTACCGCGGCCCATAGCCCACATTGATAAACGATCAACCGGTTAAACCGCCAGGCCAACCATGCTGCGCAGCAGAGCGCGGCCACGGTCGTACCGAGCCAGCGGTGCCAAAAAAGCAACGTCGCGTTGTAGCCGCCGGCCGAGGCCAGCAGCCAGCCGCATACCACCGTTGCCAGGGCGCTTAGTGCAGCGAGTGTGAGGGCCGGGCCGCGGGCTTCCCGCACCCGCTTAAAGCGGTTGAATCGCCCTAGAAGTTCCAGCGCCGCCAGCAGCAGCAACATGCCAATGGGCAAATGGAGCAGCAGAATATGAAAGTGCCCGAAAAAGAGCACCCAGTTTGCGGCGGCAAGATCGTTTGGCAGCCAGTTGCAGGTGCTCACATTAATGCCTTTTCAATCAGGTTGCCGCCGACATCCGTAAGCCGATAGTATCGTCCCTGGTACTTATAGGTGAAGTCTTTGTGATTGATGCCCATGAGGTAGAGCATGGTCGCGTGAATGTCATGCAGATGATGCGGGTCGCGCACAATGTTGTAGCAGTAGTCGTCGGTTTCGCCGATGGTGATTCCACCGCGTATGCCGCCGCCCGCCATCCAGGTTGTAAAACATCGCGGGTGGTGGTCGCGGCCGTAATTGGTGGCGGTCAGCACGCCCTGCGAGTAAACCGTACGGCCGAATTCGCCTCCCCAGATGACCAGCGTGTCGTCAAGAAGCCCGCGCTGTTTGAGGTCGCGCACCAGCGCCGCCGTGGGCTGATCCACATCTTCGCATTGCCAGCCGATCTGCTGGGGTAAATTGGAGTGCTGATCCCAGCCTTCATGAAACAACTGAATGAATCGGACATCGCGTTCCGCAAGCCGCCGCGCCAACAGGCAATTATGCGCATAAGTTCCGGGCTTGGTCACATTGGGGCTATACATGGCAAGCGTGTCAGCCGATTCGCCGGCGGTGTCAAGCAATTCGGGCACGGAGGTCTGCATTCGAAATGCCAACTCGTACTGGGTTACGCGGGTGCTTATTTCCGGATCGTCCGTCCTGGCCTGAAAGTTCACATTAAGGGCCTGTAAATAAATAACTGATACCATTTGTGGTTATTGTCCGATAATAAGGAGGATGGATCGCGCAACGCTG
>JBMFVX010000003.1:0-44022 GCA_049965775.1 Phycisphaerae bacterium | reverse complement strand
ACGGATTCCTAAAAACGGCGCCATTGTATCCTTAACGCCAAAAGCCCCCTTGTCCAATTCCGACTGAAGCAAGACAAGGAGAGATGCCCTTCGCTGGCGCCACAACTGATTTGGCCCCGGTGCCCTCGCCTGCCCCGCCCGTTGCATGACCACCCGATTTGGGCGGTGGCGATAAATAAATCCCAATCAGTACGCCGATAGCCAACAACATCATGGCGCTGATTGTCAGCAGCACAGTATTCAGCAGTCGCATGTCCGAGCCATTGTCACCTTCAGGCGGTAACGGCGCGGAATCATTAACCTCTGAATCGCCCACGGTTTCATCATTGTTGAATGCGTCGGTGCTTTGTGGCTCAACTGCAGCATCCTGAAAGGACGGTTGATCGTCTGGTAAACTGTTTATCCCGTCCGTGGCAGATGCCGCCACAGGAACCGTCTGCGGCAAGGATACAACTTCTGCACTTGCCGCTGCCACCTTGAACAAGCGAACATCATCCGCAACCGTCTTTGTAGTTACCGACGAACTGGTTTGCGGTTCGGGTGAAGTCCAGCCCGCTATCTGATGCGCGCAAGCCCGGCACAACCGTTTACCAAATACCACAATCCAGCGACCATCGGGAGCGGTCTGACTGCATCGTTCGCATGTTTGCTTCAGGCTCAAACTCAAACTCCTGCCGGCGGGTTCCAACATAACCTGCGCAAAGTTTAGTGTACCATGCATGGGTGGTGGTTGTGAATTTCTCCTCACGCCCGGAATATGCAGCATATCACGGCCTCCAACAAGCGCTTTCCAGACGGCATCGCTCCACTTTTTTCGGGCTGTGATAGTCGCCAATCGCAACTGCTGCTATACTTCGTGGTTTGCAGGCCGATGGTACGGCCGATAGCGAGTGTGCTCTTACCGAGGTGTATTGTGGCAGAAGAATCAATGCTCTTAAGTGAATCCAAAAAACTGGGAACCCTCATTGCGCAGCAACCGGCCGTACAGAATTACCGCACCCTTGCCCGCCAGCTTGATCTGGACATTGGCGCAAAGAATCTCCTGCAACAGTTTGAGCAGGCCATGGAACTCGTCGCCATGAAAGAAGCCTCTATGCAACCTATCGAAATTGCCGAAAAACAGAAAATAGAAGCCATTCAACAGAGCGTCGCAATGCATCCACTGCTCAAAAAGCTGCTTACCGCGCAAGTCGAATACATGGATCTCATGCAGAAAGTGCAGGAAGCCATTAACTCCGGCGTCACAGGCAACGCAACCCCCGCCGTCGAGGCAAAGCCCGAGTCAAAACTCATTATCTAATGGTGCTCATTGGTTTTGGGCTGCACATTGCCCGGCCCGCCGTTTTGAACAACACCCGGCCCGCCATTCTGAATTACGCCCGGTGAAAACGGGTTATGAAAATCAATCGTTCCGGTTTGTGGTGCATGGTGGCCCCCGCATTGCGGCGGAAAATAAATAAACGGATACCCTAAAAACACATACGAACCAAAGTAGATCGGCTGGTCATAAATGCCGTAGGCTGCTGGGGTCGTTTCCAGCGGACTTTGATTTATACCCATACCATTAATGACCGGTGCGGCCCCATTGTTCTTTGCCCGCTGCGGCCCTGCCTGCACCGGGGCGTTTTTTGCGCGCATCAGCAGCGGCAGCGGCGGCGGCGGATGGGTTAAATCGCCTGGCAGCATCATCTGCTGCAGGCCAAGGTAGCCGGTATGCGGCGGATTCTTTATCATATTTGCGGCTTGCACTTTCATTTGCTCAATGGCCGCAATAAGGTTGTTGCGATCGTTGGTAAGCTGCGCCAACACCGCCTTTTCATGATTAAGCTGGGCTATATCGGCCTGTAAAATCGCCTGATTTGTAATGTTGATGGCCCCCGTTTGAGCCAGAAGCGCCTGCTGCGCAAGTTCAAGATTCACTATTTCGGCTGTGATCTGGTTAATGCGATCATTGGCGTCAGCTATTTCTTTGTTCACGCTGGCCAATCGCGTCGTGGCGCCGGCATATTGGGCTTCCAGCGTTAACTTCTGCGTTTCATATCGTGAATGCACACCCGCCAGCCGGGCATGCTGACTGCGGGTAATCCAAGTATCGCCGTAGCGGTACAAACCCTGCCGCGCAAGTTTAAGCTGCATCTGCGTATCAGCGTGAGTGAACGTGTGCCGAAGATTTTTATACAAATAGGCGTTGCGATCATGCTTGTAAAAATGCAGTGCCGCAGCCACATTGTCTAAAAGCAGCCGATTGCCCGACGCCAGATTGACGGCCTTGGTGTAATAGTTCAGTGCCTGCGGCTGCTGCCTCTGCTCATAAGACACAACAGCCAAATCGTTCCACGCGACGGCATCGTTCGGCGCCAGCTTGACCGCTTTGCGAAGCAACAGTGCCGATTGCGGCAGATGATTCATGCGATACTCCGCAACCCCACCCACCACCAATGCCCCCACATTGTCGGCATCGAGTTTCAACACCCCCAGCACTTTTGCGCTGGCGGATTGCAAATCACCCGAACGCAGCGTCGCCTCGGCTGAAGCAACCACCCTGTCCATCTGACTTTGAATCGTCTCACGCTGCAATGGTGTTACCCATTTTCCGGCATATTTCACCAACCCCAGCTGCTGTATATGCTGATATTCTTTCAGCGAACTCTGTACTTGGGCGGCATCTGGCGAATGTGGGAACTTCTTTTGGTACGCTTCAATAAGCGCGATGGCCTTTATCGCATCATCCGAACGATTGAGTTTCGTCAAAACACCCTGCCATTGCTGATGGGCATAGGCGGGGCTGGCCGGACTTGGTCCAAGCGTAATGCCCGATACCTGATTTAATCCAACCGTAAATGGCGCACCGTTTACCGGCGTTATCAAATATTTGCCATCCTGACGCTGCAGAGTCCCCTCGATGGTGCGGCCATCAGCCAAAGAAATCTCATCTCCCTGCACACGGGCAGCGCTTATGTTCAGCAGCGATGCAGCCGCTGCCGCCATTGCCGCCACACAAGCCAACGCACCGAGAGTCCGCACTTGAAATGTAATTCTACTTGACATGCTTACACCCCTGCCGTCGCCCGCCCGTGGCAGACTTTAAGCAGCCTTCGACCTGATAACCATTGTAACCCTGCGGATAGTCCCGCACCAAACATGCAACTGTCAGGCCCTAGGTATTTTGACCCGCGTCATGACCATCTAAAAAGACATTCTGCCAATCACGTCCTTTTTTTCTTGACTTTTATGGCATGTCATTGCATAACTTTGCCACCTTAATTTGGCATATTCGGGCCTTAATACAACGGCCCGGCGGTTTTAGGACCTTTTGGGGGAACAAATGACTAACATGCTTAAATCAGAGCGGCGGCGGGGATTCTCCCTTATTGAAATGCTGGTGGTCATACTCGTCATTACGGCTCTCATCAGCATTGTTCTCATTGCCGGGCGCAGCGTACTCATCAGTACGCGTATCTCCCTGACTCAAACAGAACTTCGCAACTTGCAGGCGTCGCTCGACGTGCTCAAGCATAAGACCAACCAGCAACCAACCGATATGCCCACCTTTCTTACGGAGTATCAGTGGCTATACGCTTATCAAGACACCAATGGCAACTGGCATGAGCATCCCAACAGCCTCACCAACATGCCGGCCAATTTACTATCTATCGGTACGATCAACAGGCCGGGCGGCGGCTCTATGCAGGGAATCGTGGCGATTAATGACGCCTTTGGCAACGCCATCCAGTTCATACCCTATAACGTCCAAAACCCGCAACACACACCTTGTTTTGTAAGCGCCGGCCCCGACGGCATTTTTGGCGAGTCGGACATGCTCTATAGCTACAATCCATAACGGTGCCGCATCGCAATGCACTCAATGGCGGCAAACTGAATAATTTATCCGCTCTTTTTGTACTCACAGCGTATGACGGAACGAATACCTCCACGAGGCGTCCACTCACTAATCAGCGTTAATCGCCGTGGTGATAGAACCGCAACTAAGTCCCCCGCAATAACATTCGTAACATCTTCATAAAAAATTCCTCTTTGCCGATAGCTCTGAAGATAAAACTTATAACTCTTAAGCTCCACACATCGCTCATCAGGAACATAAATCAATCGAATTATCCCAAAATCAGGCTGGCCTGTTTTGGGACACACCGAAGTGAACTCACTTGCAACGTGTTCGATCTCATAATCGTTCGCCGGATGCGGGTTCGCAAACCATTCCAGCAAATTTGATGGTGACAGTTGTCGTTTGCCTATCTTAGCCATGGTGTGTCCTTTAAAAATGACGGCCTGCAGATCAATTAAAGCCGCTGCAGGTCAGGTGCCACGCGTATTGCCAAATAGTTCTATTTGCAGCCTATGGCCGTAACGATAACCTCGCCGAATACATTCGGCGGCAATCCAAGCGCCCTTGTGGCGTATTTCCTCTATGGTGCGGCCTTCGGGCATCAAAAACACATCGGGAGCCGGTATCCCCTCAATTCTTGCACACAAGGCCTCGATCTCATCCAAGTCCGACGGGGCGGCCACTACAAACTTCCATTGGCGTTCCTTAATCGTCGTGCCCTTTGCAAACTGCCTTAATATATCCAAGTTTATTCTGCGCTTCTCATGCAGTTTCACCATCTTGCCGCTCAAGCCCGGGTGCTCCTTCGCATCCGGCGCGGAATTCGCCAGTTTCGGGCTGATGCTTGCCAGGTCCACCGGCAATTCCTGCCAAACCGTGCCGGCGGTTTCGACGGTTATCACTTTGCCCAGCTCCCTTAGCCCCTCGATAAGTTCCCGTAGTTGAGCAAACGGTTGAATCAGCGGCTCGCCTCCGGTTATAACCACATGCAAAGATCGCGACTCTCCAGCCAATCGCAGGATTTCGCCTACCGACATTTCACCGCCTTCGGGCCGCCACGACGCATACGGTGTGTCGCACCACGAACATCGCAAATTGCAGCCCGAGGTACGAATAAACAGGCTCGGCATCCCCAGCCATTTGCCCTCCCCTTGAACGCTCTCAAAAACTTCGGCTATCCTCATGGGGCAACGTCCTTGCAGGCCTTTACATACCGAACCGGATCAACCACACCAATAGATGCAAACGCTTCAAGTCTAAGCCGGCACGAATCGCACTGACCGCAACTACGCCCCTGATGGTCTGGATCATAGCACGATATGGTGCGGCCGTAATCCACCCCCAATGACAGCCCCATTTTAATAATATCTGCCTTGCGCATGTTGATCAGCGGCGCATGTACACGAAAGCGTCCGCGTTCTTCCACGCCTGCGGCCGTTGCCAAATTGGCCAACTTTTCAAATGCCGCAATATATTCAGGTCGGCAATCGGGATAGCCCGAATAATCCAGCGCATTTACACCCAAAAAAAGATCGTACGCACCAAGCGTTTCCGCCCATGCCAGCGCCAAAGACAAAAACACCGTATTGCGTGCGGGTACATACGTCACCGGTATTTCGCCGCCGTCATGAAGGCCAGGACGATTTTTAGGAACTGCCAGCTCCGCCGTCAGTGCCGAGCCACCAAACACCCGTAGATTTACCGACAAAACCAGATGCTGCACCACGCCCAACGACGCCGCTACGGCTTGAGCCGCCTGAATTTCCAGCCGATGGCGCTGGCCATAATCAAAACCAAGAGTGTAACAGGCAAAGCCTTGTTGGCGGGCTATCGCCAATACCGTGGCCGAGTCCAGCCCACCGCTCAACAAAACCACCGCCTTTTTAATTTGCATGCTTTTCATCCATGGTTCAATGCGTTACTCCTGCAAAGTTTAACATCAGCCGCGAATATTTTCTGCCGCCGCAATACAACCCTTTCTTCCGAGGGCACCTTTTTTATTGGCGGCCCCCGCAAACTCATAACTACCAGACTGCGCCTCAAAGCGTTATCATCCAAGCTGGCTGGCATTAAGAGGAAACTATGGCCCCAAAGAGCTTTCTTATTACACCACTCGGTTGGACTTTTTGGCTCCCGATGATCGTGACCGGGCTGGTTGTCGGCGGCATGCTGCTGCTTATTTACTGGCCTGCGGCAATACTCCTGGCCGTTGTTCTCCTGGCATGTCTCGCATTCTTCCGAGATTTACCCCGAACCATTCCCGCCGCGCCAGGCCTTATGGTGTCTCCAGCCGATGGCCGAATCACCGAAATCACGCGGCTCGACCATCATCCTATTCTAACCGGGCCGGCGCTACGCATCGGCATATTCTTAAGCGTCCTGGATGTTCATGTTAATCGCAGTCCATGTGATGGCTACGTACTTAAAACACTCTTTGAACCGGGCATGTTTCTCGATGCTCGCCACCCGCAATCGGGCCTGCGGAATCAATCTAATACGCTGGTGCTGATAAGCGCGCCGCCCACAAGCCCCGGCCACGAACCTATTGCGGTTGTGCGACAAATTGTCGGCGCTATTGCGCGGCGCATCATCTGCCCCGTCACCTCCGGCGCATCGTTACATCGCGGTCAGTTATTCGGGATGATTGCTTTTGGCAGCCGAACCGAATTGATCGTTCCCAACCCCGATCGGTGGGAAGTAGCTGTCAACATCGGCGACCATGTAAAGGCCGGCTCTCATGTACTGCTGCGATTGCGGTCCTGATGGCCGCAACGCTTCTGAAAAGTTTCGAGGCATCAGTCAGAAGGATTTATATAACATTGACAAAGCACTTTAACGTTGGCTGCGTATCCTACCTTAATTCCAAGCCGCTCATTGAGCCGCTGATGGGCCGCGACAATATCACCGTTCATTTTGCGGTACCCAGCGCCCTCGGAGCCATGATTGAAAACAACCTCGTTGACGCGGCCCTGCTGCCCGTTGTGGACTACCAACTTCTGCCGCGAGAACTGCTGCTGGTGCCGGCCGGAGCTATCGGTTGTGATGGCCCAACGCTCACGGTACGACTGTATTCGCATGTTCCGCCCGAAAACATTACCCAGATTCACGCCGATGCCGACAGCCACACAAGCGTTCTTCTGGCACAGGTCATTCTCCGCGAGTTCTACCACAATACACCCGCTATTGTGCCCACCAATATGTATGACAACAGCAGCAGCGCACTGCCAGCCCAAGCCGTGCTTTTAATCGGCGACAAGGTCATCAATGCCGCGCCTCCGGCGGGGACCTATCCATGGCAGCTTGATTTGGGCGAGCAATGGAAGCTCCATACCGGATTACCTTTTGTATTTGCCATGTGGATGATGCCGTCCGACAGATGCGATCCAACCCTGGCCGACATTCTCCAAAAGGCCCGCGCGGATGGCGCTCACATGACAAACGATCTCGTGGCACGCTACGCCGCCGAACGACGCTGGCCGGCCGATCTGGCGTTCGATTACTTTACAACTTATTTAAAATATGTCGTCACGCCCGCCTGCCGCACCGGCATTGAAACCTTCTTTGATCTGCTGCACAAACATGATCTGATCAAAATCCACCGTAAATGTCGCTATCTGGAACTCTCATAAGGTAAGCATCGAGAAATGCCCTATGGCAACAAAGGAATTTTTTATGGCCAAACCCAGCAAGCTCAATCCCGTAAGCCAAGGCAGCTCAATAAAGCTCGCCGATTATAACCCAGCCGACAAAAGCGGCTTTTGGGATGAACCAACCACCCACCAGCATACCGAAAAGTACACACGGCAAATTGGTGAACTGCAGAGCCTGCTCTATGCGCAAGGCACCCAGGCACTGCTCGTTGTGCTGCAAGGTATGGATACCGCAGGCAAAGACGGCACCATTCGCCGGGTCTTTGACCATGTAAACCCCATGGGCGTGCATGCCGTAAGCTTCAAGTCGCCCAGCGAACTTGAACGGCAACACGATTTCTTATGGCGTATACACAAAGCCGTTCCACCCCGTGGTTCGCTGGGCATTTTTAACCGCTCGCATTATGAAGATGTACTCATTGCGCGAGTTCATGCCGATCACCTTTTGCCACCGTATCTCCAACACCATAAGCATATCTGGCGCGACCGATTTATTAGAATTAATGACTTTGAGCGTCTGCTGGTTCAAACCAACACCCGCGTTATCAAGTTTTTCCTGCATATTTCGAAGCAGGAGCAAAAACTTCGCTTCTTGGCCCGACAGCAGGATTCGACAAAAAACTGGAAGCTCTCCAAAGCCGACTTTACCGAGCGGCCATTTTGGGACCAATACCAGCGAGCCTACGAAAAGGCCATCTCCAATACCTCAACGTCGCACGCCCCCTGGTACATCGTGCCATCAAACCATAAATGGGTACGCGACTATCATGTGGCTCGCATCGTCTACGACACCCTTTGCGATATGAACCCGCAGCCGCGACCGCAAAGTGATCCGTCGCTTGTAAAGCTCAAATTCAAATAGCCGTTTCGCCGCCCATCGCCAGATTTATAGGTCGCCACCAGGCCAGACGTTCGGCTCATTTTATGTTGCCGCCTCATTAAACTTCTGCTAACCTTTTATCAGTTTCGCGGGTGGGTCACGTTAGCCGTTTGGGGCATTTGGTAATAAGATGAGAACCGCCCTGCAAATGGGCCTAAATCTGGGAAAAAGCCTTCATTATGGACCGGATTGATGTATATCGCGCTGATGTCGCCCCACGCTTTGCCGATGTTCGTTTTCCCGAAATTTCTCCGAGGCTAGAACCAATGCCATCCACGCTGTCTGAAGGCAAATCCACCATACGCGCACTGCAACTAGCTCAAGATGCACTGCTCCGCAAGCAGCACCCCAAAGGATATTGGGTAGGCGAGCTCCAAGGCGATAGTATCCTTGAATCCGAATACATTCTTCTGAAATTCATCCTCGAACAGGAAAGTGATCCCGACCTTCCTCTTATTGCCAATTATCTCCGCAGCCTGCAGCAAGCTGACGGCGGTTGGACGCTTTTTCCCGGTGGTCCAAGTGATTTGGCGGGAACCGTCAAGGCTTACTTTGCCCTCAAACTCCTTGGCGACGATGTAGATGCCCCTCACATGCGGGTTGCACGCGATGTTGTCCGAAAGCTTGGCGGTGCGGAGCTATGCAACAGCTTTACCAAGTTTTACCTCGCCGCACTTGGCCAAATAAGCTACGATGCCTGCCCCAGCATCCCTCCTGAAATTATCCTTATTCCCAAATGGATTTATTTTAATCTATATGCCGTCTCCGCCTGGAGCCGCACCATGATTTTGCCGCTGGCTATTGTCAGCGCATTTCGGCCCGTGCGCAAGCTCGCTCCCGAACAGGGCATCTTGGAACTCTTCAACGACATAGCCGCCGCCAACAGTGCCGCCGGCAAACTAAAAGGCCTCCCCCGAAGCTGGCGCGAGATGTTTCTGCTCATAGACCTCTCACTTAAACGCTACGAAAAAACAGCCGTTACGCCCCTGCGGCCGCGCGCCATTCGCGAAGCCGAGAAATGGCTGCTCGAACATTTGGAAGGTTCGGAAGGCCTCGGAGCCATTTTTCCGCCTATGGTTTATATCCTCATTGTGCTTCGCATTTTAGGCTATAGCGACAACCACCCTGTGGTTCAAAAGGCTCATCGCGATCTCAAAGACCTCTTTATTCGCGATGGCGATACCATTCGTATTCAGCCCTGTTGGTCGCCGGTCTGGGATACCGGCATCGCCTTGCATGCATTGGCTGAGGCGCAAATTTCACCCGACGATCCTGTCGCCAAAAAAGCCGCCCAGTGGCTGCTTGCCAAAGAATGTCGCATCGGCAGCGACTGGACCAAAAACTGTCCTGATGTTGAACCGAGCGGATGGTTTTTTGAGTTCGAAAATCCCCACTATCCGGATGTGGACGACACCGCCATGGTCGCCATGGCGCTCAAGCGCGCCGGCGGGCCAACCGCCGCTGCTGCCGTTAAACGCGGCGTCAATTGGCTGCTGGCCATGCAAAATGATGACGGCGGTTGGGCCGCGTTCGACCGCACCCGCAGCCGCCCCATTCTCGAGCATGTGCCCTTCGCCGACCATAATGCCATTCAAGACCCTTCATGCCCCGACATCGCCGGCCGCACGCTCGAGTGTCTGGGCCACAACGGTTTAAAATACGACCATCCCGCCGTCCGAAAAGCCGTTAGCTTTCTGAAAGAAACGCAGGAAAAGGAGGGCTGCTGGTTTGGTCGCTGGGGTGTTAATTACATCTACGGCACCTGGCAGGTGTTGACCGGCCTGCGAAGTGTTGGCGAGCCGATGGATCAACGATTCATCCGCCGCGCTGCCGACTGGCTGCGCTCCTGCCAAAAGCCCGATGGCAGTTGGGGCGAATCGTGCCAAACCTACGACAACCCCGAACTCAAGGGCCGCGGCCCAAGCACCCCTTCCCAAACCGCATGGGGTGCCATGGGCCTTATGGCCGTCGCCGGTGCTCAAGACCCGGCCGTTGTGCGCGCTATCAACTGGCTCGTCGAAAACCAAACCCCCGAAGGCGACTGGGATGAGCCTTGGTTCACCGGTACCGGCTTTCCCCGGGTTTTTTACCTTAAGTACCATCTCTACCGCCTCTATTTCCCTCTTACAGCACTGGCCCGATACCAGCGACTCCAGGCAACCAACTAATTTGCTCCTCTGCGGCAGGCCCCGTGCTAATTCGCAGTGTGCAACCTGTCGTCATATCCACCGGCACATTTTTGTACCGCGGCCGCACCGTCAATGTGCAATCGCGCCCTTAAACCGGTCACCCCGGCGGCCGTTGTTCCGTGTGTGATCAGGATCGTGATAAAAAGAAAATCTCCGCGCCCTCGGCGAACTCTTTGGTAAACAGGTCGTTGCGCAACGTCTTGCTCGCACACTAAATATTTACGACAGCAGAAATGTTATAGCCGCTGCCAAGGCGTTGTTTTGTTCTGGTGTGCCGATTGTTATACGCAGCTTATCCAGCAGCCCGGGCAGCGCAAAATAGCGCACCAGAATATTGCGGTCCTTAAGCTGCTGATAAAGCACCGCGGCATCCCGGCCGGCTGGCACAGTTGCTAGAATGAAGTTGCTGTGGCTCGATGGAATGTCAAAGCCCTTTGCTCGCAGCTTTTGCGTCAAGGCTTCCCGCTCGGCAATGACCCTTTGCCAGGTGCTTTGGGCATAGGGCTGATCTTGCAGGGCGGCGGTGGCTGCGGCTATCGCCAAGGCATCGCAGGGGTAACTGTCACGAACCTTATTCAATTCGGCGATTAGCCCCGGCTGCGCGATGCCGTAACCAAAGCGCAGCCCCGCCAAGCCATAACCCTTCGACATGGACCGTAGCAAAATGACGTTGCTGTGCCGCTGCAGCAAAGGCAGAGCGTTTTGCGGGGCAAAATCCACATAAGCTTCATCCACCAGCAGCAGTCCGCCAAAACCAGCCGCCAATTCCGATAGTTGCTCGACCGGCGTCAGTGTGCCGGATGGCGCATTCGGATTCACAATCAGCAAGAGCCTGGCATTGATGCCCGCCAGCCCCTTGGGCAATTTCCACTCGTTGCCCTGAACTTCATATTGCACTGGCAGGGGTCGGGCAGCCTGCATGGCCGCAAGCACCGGGTAGAGCGAGTAGCCCGGCTCAAGCCAGGCGATGGTGTCGTTTTCGCCGATGCACGCTCGCACCACAATGCTTAATAATTCGTCACCGCCGTTGGTGGCAATAATCATATCCGGTGAGACACCATGCACCTTTGCGGCCGCCAACCTAAATGCCCGGGCATCCGGGTTGGGATAACGTCGAAGTTGCTCCGGCATAACCTGCCGTATGGCCTCGATAGCCTTGGGCGATGGCGGATACGGATTTTCGTTGGTATTAAGCTTAATAACCGATACATCACCCGGCTGCTCGCCGGGCGTATACCCGTGCATGGCTCCAATGTTGCTGCGCACCAAACTCATAGCCTGATCCCTAAATGTCTAGACCGACCGGCATTCATCCACGGCAGTATAAAGGCGGCGTAATGATTGCGGAAGATGGCGTCGTCGGCACACTCGCTTTTCAGACAGCGATCCTGGCGATGCTACGCTTGCCGAGCCACCAAAACACCGATACTATCGCGGCCAACGACGTCAGCATCGGCCGAATCGGCAGCTTCTTCTGTGGCCGCCCCTCCGCGTTCGTGTAAAGGAACATTGCCATGCATAATGCGCCGCATAATGAGCCATTATCCCGGCTGTGGCTGCTGGCGATACCGTTGGCTTTTCCGACGGTCATGACCGTGCCAATTTTTCTGGCGTGCCGTTTGGAGCGCCGCGCCTCCCGGCCATATCAACCGGTGGGCGATAACACGGCCCTCGATATCGGTCAGTATGCCGCATCCATGTCGCGGGCGCTTCTGGCGCAAAACTTTGCCCCCAAAAGCGCTGGTGTACAAATTTCCAAGGCGGTTCGCGCACAGCTCCTTTGCTGGCTCTCGCCCGATTGCCTCACCTGCGCCGTGGTCGGCGAGGCCAGGGTTTTTAATATACCCCAGCAACGCACGTGGCTGTATTCCAAGCTCCCCGACGATCGCTATGTGGTCACCACCGATGACAGCAGTTGGTATGACCTATCGGGGCTGTTACACGTCGGCCGCTACGTAGGGGCCACCTTCGAACGTCTCTACACTTTTCATCAGAGCCGCTTGGCCAAACTCAGCAAATATGCATCTCCTCCTCCGTGGCCCGCCGACACTTCGCTTGAGACCATCAACGACGTGCTCCAGCGGCAGCGAGCCATGATGGTTGAGCGCCGGCGAGCCTATTATCTTGACGCCCAGGGGGAGTCCTGGCGTTACACGTCGCTGGGCGCAGCGATCTATTGCGGCGAATATCTCAAGCAGTTGTTCACGGCGCTGGCGTCGCCTCGCCGTTATGCCATTGGCCGATGAGCATGCACCGTGCAAACTCCCGCCGATTCTGCAAAGTTACCATCGCCCGAATCAGGAGCCGGATGATGCCTCAAACACCGTATCATAAATAGCCTTAATGGGCTTGCCCGCAACGCCGCGGCCTTCGTTGGCCGCGAGATGCCGCAATATATGAAATACGGTTTCAACCTCATCAGCGGCGTCAATGGCATGGGCGATCTGCTCGGCGGTGCCTGCACCACCGGCCGCCATGTGCTTCTGCACTTTCGCCTGCAGCGACAGCACGGCACCCGCCGCCTTTTTACCGGCTTCAACACCCGGCTGATGGTAGGCGTTAATATTGATCAGTTCGGCATACAGCCCCACCGCCCGCTCAAACAGTGCAATCAGCACGCCTACGCTCCGCGGGCTGACATCGCTAACTGTTATCGTAATGCTTTCGCGCTGGTTTTCGTAAAGCGCCCGGCGCGTACCTTGAAAAAAGCCGCTTAAATAATCGCCGCTGCGCACCTGTGGCTCAACCTCAAGATCACAAACCGACTCTTTATGGTCGGCAAAGGCCCGGTCTTCCAGCACTTCAATAAACGTTACAAAAAAGTTATTCACGCCTTCGCGCAGTTGCTGCACATAGGCATGCTGGTCGGTCGAACCTTTGTTGCCATAAACGGCAATGCCTTGATGCACCACCTGTCCGCTGCGGTCAAGTTGTTTGCCCAGCGATTCCATCACCAGCTGCTGCAGGTATTTGCTTAGCAGCAGCAGCCGGTCTTTATAGGGCAGCACAACCATGTCCTTGCGGCCACGGCCTTCGCCGGCGTAGTACCACATCAGCGCCAGCAGTGCGGCCGGGTTGGCAAGCACATCGGCTTTGCGCGTGACAATGTCGGCATCGCGAGCGCCGGCGAGCAATTGATCAATGTTAATGCCCTGCAGAGCCGCCGGCAGCAGACCTACCGCCGATAGTTCACTCGTACGGCCGCCAACCCAATCCCACATGGGAAATCGCTTAAGCCAGCCCTGGGCTGTTGCGGTTTTATCAAGCTCACTGTCAGCTCCTGTAACAGCCACGGCATGCGGCGCAAAGGCCACACCAGCCGACGCAAATGCCCTCTGCGCCGCAAGCATGCCGTTGCGAGTCTCTTTGGTGCCGCCAGACTTGCTAATAACGACCACCAGAGTCCGCGCGATATTGCGGCCAACCGCACGCAAGACCACATCCATGCCATCGGGGTCGGTGTTGTCAAAAAAATGCACCGCCAATCGGTCGCGTCCGGAGCCTAATGCGTTGGCCACAAACTGCGGTCCAAGCGCTGAACCGCCGATGCCGATTACCAGCAGGTCGGTAAACTTTTTCCCGTTGGAGGCCCGCACCACGCCTTTGGCTACATCGCGAGCAAAGCTTTTAATCGCTTCCAGCGTCTGTTCGATTTCGGCGGTTATTTCGGGTGTTGGAGCCAGTTTGGCATCGCGCAGCCAGTAATGGCCCACCATGCGTTTTTCGTCGGCGTTGGCGATGGCGCCTTTTTCCAAAGCTTCCATGGCGTTGAAGGCCGCCTGCATACGAGGGGTCATGTCTTTGATGTAGCCGTCCGAAAAGTTCATACGGCTTATATCAAGCGTCAGGCCGATTTTGGGGCACACACAGATATATTTTTGGTAACGCTGCCAAAGGTCTCGATTGCTAAGAGCCATCTTTACACTCCTTTTAAAAGCCAGCATCACAATAATGCAGAATCAACTCAAACGAAAGTAGAAACGATGAATACATTCCACGCAAACAGCCCGGCACGCACCGGCGGTCGGCACCCCGCATCTTCGGTAGTTAATCATCACGGCCTTTGCGCAGCTGCGGCGATTCGGGTAATCTTGTAGAGAGTTTGGTGGTAATGGCCGTCAAATATGCGATCTATTATTTGTGCCTCTGCATGTGTTTGAGAACACGCCTTTTGTAATCGCGGAGCAAACGGCGCCGCATCGCGCGTGAGCACGTACACGGGCGTATGCTGCTTTATTTTGGCTTCCAGTTGTGCCCGCGAAAGCGATGGCATTATCTCGCCAGCATAATAAAGCGTGCCGAGCCAGGGCGTGTCGCCCTGCAGGGTATACACCGGGGCATGGTGCGCCACCTGCATAAGTTGCCGTACTGGCGCACGGTAAGGGCTGACCTGATAGCCGGCACCCGCCCTGTAAGCCCAGGTGGTGGTCAGCATAAGAAGCCATGCCCCCGCGGCATACCATATAAAGCTGTTGCCAAATCTGCGGCCAAACTGATCCTTCCATAATCGCACACCCAGCACGATAAACCCAACCGCCGCTGCACCCCAGCCAGCCGCACCCAAAACATTGAGCGCCGGCCGCAAAAAGTAAATGCGCTGCATAAGCGTGTAATGATCTTCATAAAGAGGTTTGGCATGTGAGGCCAGCACCACCGGAATAAAACCCAGCAACCCAATGCCCAAACCAAGCATGATAATGGCCTGCGATGCCAATAAAATCTTGGCGGCGGCCTCAATGGGCGCACTGCGGCGCAAACGCACAAACTCCTGCCAGACAGCCGCAGCCAGCAGCGCCGCAAAAGGAAACTGCTGCAACGCATATCTCTGCTTCTTTTGATGGGGCAGTGTTAAAAACGCCAAACCCAAAATGAGCACCAACCAGAACATCCAGCGGGCCTGCAATTCCTGCCGGCTCGGCGGCGGGTCAGACCGCACCGGTAAAAACGGCAGGGCCAGACCGCCTATCAACGCCGGCGTCCACGGAAACACCCATGCCAGCATGCCAAAATAATACCAGCGGGTATCGGTATATTGCCGCCCCGGCCGGGCGACATATTTGACAAACTGGCTGATCCACACGGCCCAACCGCTGGCATGATACTGCGATTCGTAGCGGGCATTGGCCGCGACGAGCCACGGCATAAATACCACCACCGATACCACAGCGGCCACCAGCAGCCCCCACCAGTTGCTCGCGGGCCGCCGCCTAAACCAGAGCATCCAAATCACCAACGGAACCAACACATAAGCGGGCGGAACCGGCCCTTTGCTCAGCACCGCCAACCCAAAGGCAATACCGGCTAAAGCAGCCCACGCCCACCAGCGATGTGCCTGCTCTATCATGCCCATCAGCGCCCAAACGCCTACCGTGATAAACGCCGTCGAATAAATGTCATACGACGCGAGCCTGGCCTGGCGCACAAACACCACCATGCTGGCCAACACGACTGCCGCCAGCAGCCCCAGCCGCCGATCGCGGGTTGTAAAGCAGCCGATGCCGTAGGTGGCCCAGCAGGTCAGCAGGCCCAGCACCACCGAAGGCAAGCGCACCACCCATAAGTTGTCGCTATGAAACAGCTCCGCCAGAGCCGCCGGAATCCACACGGGCAAAGGCGGCTTCTGCATGCGTGGGAAGCCGTTCAATGTCGGCAACAGCCAATGATGATCGCGAAAACACTCACGCACCGGCACCAGGTTAAACAGTTCCATCATGTCGCGAGCTTGACCGGTGCCCAAACAAATCAAATATAATGGCAGCGCAAAAGCCGCGATAATTGCCAGCGCCCAGCCATGGCCTATATGCCAGTCAGCCGGATCGTTCAAGCGTCCGTTCGGTGCGCTGCCTTGCGAAGCGTATGACGTTGTCATGCTCATCAGGGCTATATCTCCATGATTTTGTCGCGACGGCGCTAGGCCGACACGTCGCATAAAATACTCACGCGGCGATTCGACGCTACGCCAGCGGCGGTATCTGCCGCAGGCGAGCGGGCGTGAGGGTGCGCCCAGCCATACGAACTTCACGAACGGTATAAACCCGTTTGCCTTGGGCTTCAAAGTAAACGCGGGCTATAAGCTCCGCCAACAGTCCGGTTGAAAAAAACATAAGCGACATTAAAAACAGCAGCGCCCCCAAAATAAGCAGCGGCCCGTGCGCTGCGAGAATGCTGTAGCCGGCGATTTTTTCCGCCAGCAAAAACACCCCAATCAGAAACGACAGCGCCATCGAAGCCAGCCCCACCTTGCCGAACAGATGCAGCGGCCGGGTAAGGTAACTGTTCAGAAACTTAATGGTCAAAAGGTCCAGCAGCACGCGAAAGGTGCGGCCAATACCATAATTGCTCGGCCGATACGGCGCATTGATGTTGCGAATAGGCACCTCGGTAATGGTGGCCCCGGCCATGGCCGCCAGCGCCGGAATAAACCGATGCGAATCGCCGTAAAGATTGATATGCTCGATCACCTCGCGGCGGTAAGCCTTGAACGTCGTGCCGAAGTCGTGAATTTCCACGCCCGAAATTTTGCGAATTAGCTTGTTGGCCGCTGCGCTGGGCAAACGCCGCAGGAAAAAGCCATCCACCCGCCGCTCGCGCCAGCCTGAAACCACATCGTAGCCTTCGGCGATTTTGGCGACAAATTTTGGTATTTCATCCGGGTCATGTTGTAAATCGCCATCCATGGCAATAATGACCTCGCCGCCGGCATAGTCAAAACCCGCCGCCAATGCCGGCGTTTGGCCGAAATTACGCCGCAGTTTCACAAGCACAACGCGGGCATCGGCGTCGGCTATCGCGGCAAGTTTGTTGTAGGTTTGATCTTTGCTGCCATCATCCACAAAAATAATTTCATAAGCCTTGCCCAGCTTGTCGCCGTTGCGCTTTAATCCCTCGTAGAGTTCCTGAACCGAATCTTGCTCGTTGTACATCGGCACCACGAGCGAATAGTACGCCTCGGGTCGCGCAGCATCGCGGCGGGCTTGGGTAACGGCATTATCCTGAAGTTGTTGGGCCATAATGGTCATCATGCTCCTGTTGCGGCAAAGTATAACCCCGGCCGCTATTAGCTTACAGTGTCAAACGCACCGCCCAGCGGCGCAAGGCTGCAGCGTCTACCCGGCCAACATGCGCCGATTCCCCGGGCGGGTTAATCCAGATGAACGCCGGCCAGCATATCGGCAAGAGCTTGCGGATCGCGCGCTATATCCGCAAACCCGCGCGGCAGCGGACGGCGGCCCGCAACCGCCTCGGCTCCGCGGTGCACGCACCATTGCCGCACCGCATCGCCCCAATCAAACGCTTTGCCGTCGGCGAGCGAAAAATAGGCTTCACAAAATGCCTTGGCACGGGGATATATACCCGTGCCATCCGCCTGCACGCACCACATAACCAACGCATCAACAATGTCGCTTTCTGACGTACCCATACCCACGGAGCCCCAGTCGGTTATGGCGGTGATAAGTCGGTCACCATCGAGCATGATTGCCGCCGGATCGAACGCGCCATGCCCCGGCACCGGTTCACCAGGTGGCTTTATTGCAGCCAATTTCTCAAATGTTTCAGTTCCAACGGCTGCGGCAATGCGAGCGGCACGCAATTCGTGACCCGCCGCCGCCACACGCAGCATATTGCCGCTGAAACGACTGATCGGCGGAAATGGCAAATGGGCCAAAGCCCGGTGCATCCACGCAAGGCGCACGCCCAATTGCGACAAATCCTGTTCACTCCATTGTTCCACCGGCAGACTTTGGCCATGCAACATGTCCAGCAGCAGCATAAGGCGGTTCTGCGGACCCGCACACGCAATTAAGCCGTCCTGCTGCTTCAGGCCCACCGGGCACCCCACCGGAAACGCATTCTGCGACATAAGCTCCAGCACCGCCGCGGTTCGGTCTAGTAGCTCCTGCGTGAACTCCGGCAGGTACACCTGAAGCGTATACTCCTGGCCCCCTGCCGTCAGAAGTTCATACGACTCACACTGGCGCCCGCGCTGCACCGGTCTGAATCGCACAATGCGGCCAACGTTGTAATGACGCTGCACCAGAGCGTTCAGGGCATAGGCTGTTTGATCATCCATTGTGCACTCGTTTGCCGGGTTATCGGGCAGGCTTTCCGCCGCACCCCAACTCTTGCCCCCAAGGGTTGCCACGAGTGCCTTTTCACTCGCCAGGTGCTATTCTATACGCGGCGAGCTTAGGCTTGAAACTCTCTAAGCCCTCCACATGGCGCTAAATTCCGCAACGCGGGCATTGAATGAGGCGATTTTGCCTTGCTGCGGCGGCTTTGCCAAAATCGCCCCATGTAAGCCTATAGCCCGATAAGATAAATTGCCGATTGTAGGCATTGCGTCACGGCGTTTTTGTTTAGGCCGGCGTTCGAGTCACCCATAACAGGAAGTTAATTGATGAAATCTGTAGTTCATGTCACGCACGAGGCTGTCCAAAAAATCGGCGGTATCGGTGCGGTACTTCACGGTCTGTTAACGTCCAAAGCATATTCCGAAGATATAGATCGCGACATATTGGTTGGCCCGCTGTTTTCAACCGATGGGCCGGGCAACGCGCGACTCGGGTCTGACGGCGAGGTGCTGTACAGTTCCATTGACGGCATCGTCCGCCACCCGTTTGGCGGCGCATTTGCTGAAATTGAGCGCAAATATCACGTCAATATCGTTTATGGCCGCAAGGCGTTTTTTGATTCGGTCACCGGTATCCGGGCTTATCCGGAGGTGCTGCTATTTAATGTAAACCACTACGATCAGCAGCGAATCAACCTGTTTAAATTTCGGCTTTTTCAAGAGTTCGGCATCGAATCCAGCAAGTATGAGTATATTTGGGATTATGAACAATACTGCCGCATCGCCGAGCCTGCCCTCGAAGCTCTGCACGCCATCGGCTGCCCCGACGGGCCTGATCCGGCGGTGATTCTATCGCATGAGTACATGGGCATGCCTACCGCTCTGGCCGCCATGCTCAACAACCCTGAACGCTTTCGTACCGTCTTTTATGCGCACGAGGTGGCCCCCATGCGCCGCATCGTTGAAGCGCACGCCGGACACGACATCACGTTTTACAACGCGCTGGAACTCGCCCACCGGCAGAAGCTCGACGTCAACGATGTTTTCGGCCCACAGGATCATTTCTACAAATATCCTCTGGTGGATGCCGCCCGCCACTGCGATAACATCTTTGCCGTGGGCGATTACATTGTGCGGGAGTTTCGCTTTCTTAATCAGGCATTTGAGTCGCGCAACATTGATCTCGCCTACAACGGCGTGCCGGCATTTAAAATCAGCCTTGCCGACAAGCTGGCCTCGCGCAGGCGTTTGCAACGTTATATAGGCAAGTTGCTGGGCTTTGAGCCGGACTATGTATTCACACATGTGACCCGCATGGTGCTTTCCAAAGGTTTGTGGCGTGACATCCGCGTGATGGAGCAACTCGAAACCCGCCTGGCCCGCGAGAATAAGCGCGCCGTGCTGCTGGTGCTTTCCACCGAAACCTCGGCTCGCCGGAGCGACGACGTCCTGAACATGGAAAAAGATTACCGATGGCCCGTCGCACACCGCGAAGGCTACCCCGACCTTACCGGCGGCGAGGCGGCATTTTACGCCGGCGTGCAGGAGTTTAACGCCCGAAGCTGCGCCGCCAAGGTTATCTACATCAACCAATTTGGCTTCACGCGCCAAACCTGCGGTCAGCGCATGCCCGCCGACATGGACTTTATGGACATTCGCCAGGGTTCTGATCTGGAATTTGGGCAATCTATTTACGAACCCTTTGGCATTGCGCAGGTGGAGCCGATTTCTTTTGGCGGTATATGTCTGTTCACTTCGCTCTGCGGCTGCGCCGGTTTTGCGCGTCATGCCGCGGGCAACAGCCCAACCCCCAACGTCATTGAAGCCGACTACACCGTGGCTCCGGAGCTTAAAATCGCCCGCATTGAAGACTGCCTGGCAATTACACGCGAAACGCGCGATACCATCGAAACCGCCACTGCGGCGCGGCTCGCCGATGAAATTCATCGCCGCCTGCCCACCACCGACAGGCAAATTGACGAGTTTTTGCAGCGTGGGTACGCCCTGGCAGAAAAAATGAGCTGGGATGCCGTAGCCCGTCACTATGTTCTACCCGGCATAGCCAGGGCACTGGCCAAACAACCACGCCGCCAACAGCAGCCGGTACTGGCGTAACAAAGCGGGTGAGAAGCTATGGCCGCGATGTTGGGCTGCTGACACGGCATCTGCGAAGTGGCGGCTTCTAAACTTACCTCTACCATGCATGAGCCAAATCACTTCGCCCTCGCACCGGCGCCGAACCGCGCTGACGCATGAGGCAAGCGGTGGCGCAGCCGCTTTTCTGACATACCTTACGGTTGTTGCCTTATGCACACCTCTCTTATACTTCGCTGGATGAAGGTTATTGGCGACATTATGGAGTTTCCATCGGCGGCTCGCGGAGGCGTGCTCTCGGTTGGCAATTTTGATGGAGTACATCTCGGACACCAGCAGATGCTCTCTGCTGCGGCGGCCATAGCCCGGCGCGAAGGCTGTCCGCTGGTTATTTTAACATTCGACCCGCACCCGCTTGCCGTTATCAAACCCGAAATTAAACGCGCCCCGCTGCTTACGCTGTCGCAGCGACTGGACCTGTTGACCGGCTTTTCTCCGGATGTACTTGTGGTGCAACAGGCAAACGCCGCGTTTTTAAGCATGTCGGCGGATAACTTCTTGCGTCATATCGTACGCGACACCTTCGCCGCCCGTTGGATGGTGGAAGGGCCTAATTTTACATTCGGTCACCGGGCGCAGGGCACCGTGCAAACGCTTATTGAACGCGGGCAGGAGTTTCTTTTTCAGCCCACCATTGTCGCTACCGCGGCCGCAGCCCTTAGCGATTTAACACTGGTGGACGTGAGCAGTTCGCTTATTCGCTGGCTTATTGCCCAAGGTAGAGTGCGCGATGCGGCCATCACCCTTGGACGACCCTACGCTATTCGCGGACGCGTGGAGCATGGCGCTGCCCGCGGTCGTACTATTGGCTGGCCCACAGCCAACATTCATACGCAACAGGCCATTCCGGCGGCCGGCGTCTACAGCGGCTGGGGCAGGGTAGGCGCGAAGCACTACCCTGCAGCCATAAGCATTGGCAACAACCCCACATTTGACGGTGCGTCAAGTACTCTTGAGGCTCATCTGCTCGATTTTTCGGGCGATATTTACGGCCATGAAATTGATCTGCAATTTTTTCGCTGGCTGCGCGACCAGCAGAAGTTTGCCTCGGTGGAAGCGCTTAAGCGACAAATCGAGTTTGACGTCGCCCGGGTGCGGCAGGCCGTGCAAAGCCAGCCGCTGCCAACCGCAGCCGATCATCATGGCCCCATACCACCTAAGCCGGCACCCGCCGGTGCAATTGCAAAGGAGCATGCATCGTGACCCTCCACGCCACCACCCTTGCTGAAGAAGAAAAAGTACAGGCCGACCTTGTGGCCATTGCGCAGCGTCTGCAAGATTGTTCGACGGTTGGCATATTTACCCATGCTAGGCCCGATCCTGACGCAATTGGTTCGCAGCTTGCCTGCGCCCGGGCTCTGCATTCACTGGGTATCAGGCCCACGCTTATAGATATCACGCCGGTGCCGCCCACCCTCGAGTTTTTGTATGCCGGCGCCGAGCCGATCTCCCGTATCAGCCTTGGTGTTGCGGCCGCCGGCAAGGCGCCGGCTCTGCCAAATTTCGACGGCATACTTCTTGTGGATACGCATTCGGTTTCGCAACTCGAGGGTGCCCGCGACTATATTTTGCAGCGGCGGGCGACCACACTGGTCATTGACCATCACCGCACAGGCGACAACATCGCTTCGGTAATGGCCTGCGATACCTCTGCGGCAGCATGCGTGGAACTCATCGCCGATTTGCTCACACCGCTCAACGTCCCCTTGTCTCATGCCATCGCTGAGCCGCTCTATGCCGGCCTCGTTGGCGACACCGGCTGGTTTCGATTTGACAGCGTAACACCGCGCACGCACGCATTGGCCAGGCAACTCCTGGCCACAGGCGTAGAGCCGGCCGCCATGTATCGGCAGCTGGCGCAGCAGGAATCTCCGGCCAAGCTGCGGCTTATGGCTGCAGCTCTGGCAAGCCTGCAATATTTGGGACAACAGCAAATTGCCGTCATGACCCTTTCTAAAAGTGATTTTATTCAGGCCAGCGCGGAGTCGTGGCAAACCGATGGTCTGGTGGATTGGCCCATGAGTGTCGGCACCGTCGAAGTTGTGGCGCTGCTTTCCGAAACCGACGACGGCCGCACGCGCGTTAATCTGCGCAGTAAAACCAGGGTAGATGTAAGCGCCATTTGCGCCCATTTTGGCGGCGGCGGACATGCCCGCGCGGCAGGTTGCCGCATAACCGGCTCTCCCGCGATGGCCGCCGCGCAACTCACACCAGAACTGCTCAAAGCGGTCAAAGCGCCGTAAAGGCCAAGTGCCCGGTTATGCCTACCGGCGCGTGTTGACGGCAGGACGAGTTGCCGCTGCGGCAAAGCGTAAAAACGGGCTGATTTTATCAAGCGTATCTTTGCCAAAACCACGAATGCGGCGCAAGTCGGCCAGTCGCACAAAAGCCGGCTGCCCCGGATGCGCTTTTTCAAATGCCGTACGATACGCGAGCAATCGCCGCACCTTCGCCGGGCCAAGGCCCGGCAATCGCGTCAACGATGCAAAATCGGCGGTATTGACATCAATGCGATAATCAGGCAGCGCCGTATGCTCTATGCGCAGTTCTGTTCCATGCCAGTACGCACTCTGCCGTCGCTGCTGCACCACAAGCAGCACCAGAAGCACAGCCAAAAGAATCGCCAAACTTAGCTGATGTGCACGCGTCCAACCCCATGCTTCGGCTTTCGATAACGCATCCGGCGGTTGGGTCGTATTTGCTTTCGCGGCAGCCGCATTCATAGGCCCAGTGCTGCGGGATGTGGTTGGTACATTTGGATTATCAGCGGCAGGCAATCGTCAACTCTCCGAGGCTTTTGCGGTGGCAGCGAGCTTGGCACATCAGGCATTGGTTTGCTTGGCCGCTTTGGCCGCCTCGGCATGTTTTGCCGCGTTCTGCCTTACAGACAGCACCGCCCGCCGCATTTTCACCCACGTTTCAAACGAAGGCTTGGGAGTTAAATCCTGTGCCAACAGACCTGCAGATGGCACGCTCGCATCTTCGGCATCGGCAAGGCGGCTCCAACAGACAGCATCCACAAAAGGCTTGCTTAACAGTATGTTCACCACCGCCTCAAGCCATTTGGCCTGGTGCTGGTCGTTCCAGGGACGCCGCCATACGCCTCCACCGGGTTGCCCTTCAAGCGGCTTGCTGGGCACATCCAACCTGGTAATCACCAGCGGCTTGCCAAAGGGGGCAAAGCGATCTACCAGCGCGCTGATCTGAAATAAGTCGCGCTGCCAGCAACCATCCTTGGGCACTCCAAAGCTCAACTGCAGGCCCAGCATGTCAAAGGTAATGCCGCTCTGTACCGCCATTTCAGCATACAACAACGGTGGAATGCTTCGCTGATTGCGCGCGTAGTATTCGCCCCAGGGCTGGGTGACTTCAATCATGGTTTGAGCGCTGGGAATGACCTTTTTAACCAGACCGACCGCCATACGAGTAAGGTTCATAATTTGGTCAAACGTAAACGAAAATTGCGCATTGACGTGCAGCCCGCTTAGCACGTTCCACAGAACCACCTGCGGGCCGTAGCGGCTTACCACACGTTCTATATGCTCATATAACAGGCCGCGAACCTGCTCGTAATCGTGCTCCCACATATAAAGCCAGTCCGGAACGGCGGCTTCCGAAAACTGCACCAGCGGGCCCGCAACCACCGGAAGCTTGGCCCGGCGCAAAAATTCCGTCCACTCATCGCTCACGCCCCAGGCGAAGCTCTGCGCCTGGGGCTCTATCTGCCGCCAACACGTCGGGAGCGCCACAAAATCACCGGCCAGCACGAGTTTGCGCCGGTATGGCTCGCCTATCTGTTGTACGTCCGTAAGGCAGCCAAAGACATTGCGCGGAAAGCTGCGCGTCGCTATTCTTCTTTGCAACAGCAACTCGGCATGCACAACCGCCGCCTGCTCAGAAAGCGGCAGCGCAATGGCCAGGCACCGATCGGCATGGCGAGCCGCCTCGGCAGGAGTCTCAAGATTTTCGAGCGCGTTAATCAGACAATCGCGCGCTTCATTGAATTTTTCATTGATAGCTTGTGCTTCGGGCAGGTCAAAAAAGCCCCATTCTTCTCGCTTCTGCAAAAGACGCATCATGCGGCCGCGGGCCAGTTCCAGATTTAAAATGTAGGGATGTGGACGCTCCGGCAATCGCGTCGTTTCCTGCATCACGCTGCCAAAGCCCTTGACTTCCCACATCAGTGAAAGCGCCGAGGGTCCGGCCGCCCGCTTGCGGCAGGTTATTTCACCCGAAGCATACGTAAACTCCCCGCGAATGGGCACACTGTCAGCGCCCACCAGGTAAGCAGAGCTTAAATCTAATTCATCAGGCGCTTCGCCATCACGAAACACCAAAAAACGCAGCATACCTTTTCTCGCTGATGAGACCTTTTCTCCGGCGTCAGCCGCTCGCTGCTGATACCGCCGCAACCACCGCCCATGCTGCTTCGCCCTTCGACGATATCACAGCCGGCCTGACAGCGGCCGCATCGCCCATTACCCGCATGCCTGCATGCACGCGAAGGTTTGTTAGCCAATCGGCTCTGCACGCCGTTTATAGCGGATGCCGCGTTAAGGCGTCAAACCGCCCATACCGCAAAAACGCTGCGTGGCCCACCTGCAGCGTCTTGCCTTTTTACAAGAAGAGCACCATCTGGTGCTCGATTTTCCCATCGCGGCACCACAGCAACCGCACTTCACAAGCGAAGAGACCAAAGCTCTCCTGTTCTACCAGTCTACTGCCCATCTGTTCTCCTGCTCTCGCGGCCCGCAGGCCGCGCCGTGTCGCCTGGCGGGCAACTATTCGTTGCTCGTGCGGCCCGATTCCATCTCCGAGAGGTATGCCAGCGTCCTTTCCAACTGGCTCTTGAGATGCCGCACGCGGAGCAGGCTCTTCACCCGCGTAATGAGTTCAAGCTTGTTGATCGGTTTGGAAAGAAAATCGTCGGTTCCACTCTCCACGCCGCGTTCGATGTCGCCCAATTCGTTCAGCGCTGTAACCATCAGCACGGGTATGTCCCGCAGTTCCGCGTTGGCTTTAAGCCGCCGGCACACTTCAAAGCCGCTCATCCGCGGCATCATAACGTCCAGCACAATTAAGTCGGGCCGCACCTGCTGAACTTTTTCAAGAGCATCCACGCCGTCGGTGGCCACTTCCGTAATGCAATTCAGACTTTCCAGATAGGCTTGTATCAGTTCCACGTTCTGCGGGTTGTCATCCACCACCAGCACCGTGCTGCGCGGTAAATGCGTGTCGTGACTGTTCAACGTGCCACCGGTCATTGCGTGCTCCACCAGATATTACGTCTGCCGAATTATACCCTGTGCCCGGTTCCGGCACGAATCGGCGGGCGACAACCCGGCTCGCCGCGGCCGCCCGGCGCTATCGGTCAAACTCATTGCCCTTGAACGTATGCCCCAGGTACGTTTTGCGCACAAGCTCATTATTGATAAGCTCGCGCGGCGTGCCCTGTGCCATCACTTTGCCCGCATCAATAATAATGCCCCGATCACACACCTCCAGTGTGCGCTGCACATTATGATCGGTTATCAGAATCGCTTTACCCAATTCATCACGCAACTGGCGTATCTCTTTCTGCAGGTCTTCCACGGCGATGGGGTCTACACCACTGAACGGCTCGTCCAGCAAAATGAGCGATGGGTTTGTTATAAGCGACCGCGCAATTTCAAGCTTGCGACGCTCCCCGCCCGAAAGCGAATATGCCTTTTGCCCGGCGTTTTTCGTCAGATCGAACTGAGCCATCAGCCGCGCCGCCTCGGCATGCCGCTCGCTTCGCGTGCGCCGCGTGGTCTCTAAAATCGCCAGCAGGTTTTGTTCCACCGTCAGCCGGGTAAAGATGGATGGCTCCTGCGACAAGTACCCCATACCACGCCGCGCTCGCTGGTACATCGGCAGCCGGCTTATGTCCACCCCGTCAAAGAGCACCTGCCCCTCATCGGGGCGAACCATCCCGATCACCATGCGAAAGGTGGTCGTCTTGCCAGCGCCGTTGCGACCGAGCAGCCCAATAACCTCGCGCTGCCCCACCTCAAACGAAACATGCTGAACCACCGTCCGGCGGCCATAGGTTTTCTGCAGGTTAATGGCTTTGAGAAGTATCACTTAAGTTCGAATCCCCGGTTACCTAAAACGTTTTGGCATCGCGGCCACACTCGCAAGCGTCCCGCAAAGAACCAGCCTATTGTGGAGGCGAAAGCCTCTGACGGCAAGCACCGCAAATGCTTTCCGGCTATTTGCTCAACTCGTTACGCGTTATAATTATTTTTGGCGACCGGCCCGCGGCACTGCATATGTCCACAGCCTCCCCGATGGTAACCCGCCGACAATCCGCCGCAACTTCATCCTCCGCCGACCTTGCCCGGAGCTCCCACCCCCAATCCACCCGCACCACTTACGCCACCAAGCGCTTTACCGCAATGCCGGCAAAATCGGTCAGGAACGTCGCACGGCCAGCCACAATTGCCGCACCGAGGCTGGGGCGGAGCAACTTCAGGCACCACCGGCCCCTCCACCATGCGCGCCAGTCTGCGCACCTGAGCCAGCAGCAAATACCAAAGTCCCAGCACCAGCGTAATACTGCTTACAATCAGAAGCGAATAACCCACGGCAGCCTGCATCAACGGTTTGCCGTGCATTTTATACGGGTCTAAAAATGACACGCCATAAATGCCCCAGCCCGGAACCGCCGTAAGCACCGCAATCAGCAGCATCACGTAGCCAATGCCCCGAAAGCGCTTGCGCTTGCCAACAACCTCCGGCGGCAAACCCACATCATGCGGATGGACAGATGCTTTTTGGCTCATAAAAATGGCTTCCCTTACGGCACTACCAGGCAAACGGAAAAAAGTCTCCCACCGGAAGTCTGCCCGAGCACGCCGCCGCGGCTACTCCCATTCAATCGTGCCCGGCGGTTTGCTGGTGATATCGTACACCACCCGACTTACCTGCCGAACTTCGTTGACGATACGATTGCTCACACGCGCCAACACATCGTACGGTATGCGGCTCCAATCCGCGGTCATAAAGTCCGTCGAGTCAACGCTGCGCAGCGCGATCACCGGCTTGTAACCGCGGCCGTCGCCCATCACAGCCACGCTCGATACCGGCAGCAATGCCGCAAAGGTTTGCGACGTGCTCCGATACAATCCCGCCGACACGATCTCCTCAAGAAAAATTTCGTCCGCTTGCCGCAGCAAATCCAGCCGCTCACGCGTAATTTCGCCTATGCACCGCACCGCCAAACCTGGCCCCGGAAACGGATGCCGCCATACCAAATGCTCGGGCAATCCCAGCACTTCCCCAAGCCGACGAACCTCATCTTTAAACAAATCGCGCAGCGGCTCCACCAGTTCAAACCCAAGTTCCGCCGGCAGCCCCCCCACATTATGATGTAACTTTATGTTAGCCGCAGTGCGGGCATACCCCTGACCGCTCTCAATTACATCCGGGTACAACGTGCCCTGCGCTAAAAATCGTGCATCGGTAATGCCCTTTGCCTCACGCTTAAACACATCTATAAAAAGCCGACCTATCACTTTGCGTTTTTCCTGCGGCTCGGTCACCCCCGCCAGCGCATCTAAAAATTGATCGCCCGCGTCCACCGTCCGTAAATCTATCCTGAAATGATCCCGAAAGGTGCTTTCAACATTGTGCCGCTCATTTTTGCGCAGCAAACCGTTGTCCACAAAAATGCACACCAGTTGATCGCCGATCGCCCGATGCAATAGAGCTGCGGCCACTGCCGAATCAACCCCGCCCGAGAGCCCGCAAATAACCTTGCCGTGGCCCACCTGCCGCCGAATTTTTTCGACGGCAATTTCCACAAAGTTCCCCATTTTCCACGAACCCGACGCCTTACAAACCCGGTACAAAAAGTTTTCCAGCAGTTTGCCGCCATGCGGCGTATGTGTCACCTCCGGATGAAATTGCACGCCAAACACCGCCCGTGTACGGTGCCGCAGCGCCGCCATCGGGCACGCGGCCGTGGACGCCAGCGCCACAAAGTCCGAGCCTAAATCCTGCACCTGATCGGCGTGGCTCATCCAAACACCCGTTTCGTCGGGTATGCCGGCAAAGAGGTCCTGGGCCATTGTTCCCTCAGCCCCATCCGTGCGCACGCGCAATCGGGCCGCGCCATACTCGCCGGCATGTCCCGCACGCACCGATCCGCCCAGTACCTGCGCTGAAATCTGCATGCCGTAGCAGATGCCCAATACCGGCACACCAATGTCAAATATCGCCGGGTCGCATTTGGGCGCCTCGGCCTCATACACACTCGCCGGCCCACCCGATAAAATCAGCCCGATGGGCGATAAGCGCCGCAATTCGTCCGCCGTTATGTCCGGTCGCACCAGCACCGCATGCACCCCGGCTTCGCGCACCCGCCGCGCTATAAGCTGCACATACTGCGATCCAAAATCTAAAATCGGAATGGTTTCCAGCATCTGTTTTTCAGTCGTATTCATACGCCGATTCTAACGGATGAACCGGAAACATAAAACGTTCGGCAGGGGCCGGCCTCTAACCGGCCGCTTATTTTTTGTTGGCACCGTATTTTATGCAATCTTGACCGCGCACCCGCGTTCGGATAGCATTTTACGTTCGACCCAGGGGGCATAGCTCAGTTGGGAGAGCGTCTCGATGGCATCGAGAAGGTCAGGGGTTCGAGTCCCCTTGCCTCCATGACAAAAGCCCCGGCAACGGTTGCGTAACAACAACTTATTGCCGGGGCTTTTTCATTTGTCCCAAGCCCGTTTTCACAGGCTCGATCGTTACTTTGCCGCCAGTTTGGCCGCAATCTCGGCCACATGTTTGCCCTGGAATTTCGCAATCGCCAATTCATTGGCGCTGGGCGTGCGCTTGCCATCGCCGCCCGCCAGCGTGGTGGCGCCATACGGCGAGCCGCCGCTGATTTCGTTCATCGCCAGCAGGCCCTGCTGCGAGTATGGCACGCCAACAATAATCATGCCATGGTGCAGCAGCGTCGTATGAAAGCTCGTGATGGTCGTTTCCTGTCCACCGTGCTGGCTCGCCGTGCTCGCAAATACACTGCCAACCTTGCCAATCAGCGAGCCCTTAAACCACAGTTGCCCGGTCTGGTCTAAAAAGTTGCGCATCTGCGCGGCCATGTTGCCAAACCGCGTCGGGGTTCCAAAAATAATCGCGTCCGCCTCCGCCAATTGTTCGGGCTTAATCACCGGCACATGCGCAAACGCCGCCCGGGCCGCAGCCGCTCCGTGTTTTTCCAATACATCCGCAGGAATCAGCTCCGGCACCTGAAAAAGCTGCACCTGGGTGTTAGGCACTTCCCGCGCCCCGGATGCAACCGCCTCGGCCATTGTGTATAGATGCCCATACATGCTGTAAAAAACGACGTGAACTTTAGTAGCCATTGTTTGGCACTCCTTATAAATAACACAAAGCGCTGCCGGCATTGGCCACGCGCCAACGCCCGGTAAACGCCTTAACCACTTGCTTCTTCACCGATAAGCCCGGCTTCAAATCGCTCCAACAGTCGCAGCAGCAATTGCTGCTCCGACGGCAAAAATTGCTCCGTTGCCTGCTGCACCAAGGCCCGCTGCGTCGGAATCGCCTGGGTAACCAGCGCCTTACCCTGCGGCGTCAAATACAGCCGGTGCGCCCGGCCATCGTCCGGGTCCGGCCGCCGCTCCACCCAGCCATTGGCCTGCATGCGGTCCAGCACCAGGCACACATTGCCTTTTGTTACCAACAGGTGGCGGGCCAAATCTTGCTGGCGCAGCCCCTCGGCCCCGCGCAGAGCCACGAGCACATCAAATTGCGCCAAAGTAAGACCGTGAAGGTCCAGAGCAATTTCAATTCGACGGTGCATGCGCGAAAACGTGCGCATCATCTGCAGCCAAAGCTGCCGCGGCAGTTCCTCCGGCGGATACATCACCGTCAAACGGTTTGCGAGTTTGCTGCTTGTATGTTTTTCACCGCGATTCATCGTCAACTCCACACCCAACCAACGCCCCAATGCGTTCCCATCTCTCTCTTGGTTTAATGCTATACTATTTATGTCAGCCACGCAATGGCAGCCCAAGCGAAACCCGACCGAGCCAACCTCCATTGGCAAGCACCGGCCGCACATTAACCTCCGAGGCCACTTCGGTGCCATTGCTCGAAAAACCCCGCGCGCAAACCCCCGCTTTGCGATAGCATTGCCGCCAAAAATAGTATAAACTTTAGGCGTGACGCGTAAGGTGGCCTTACGCCCCGCCGCGGATTCAGGGGTGGTACCATCGGCATCCACGGATGGACGCAAAACCAGCTGCGGGCTAGCCCCGACGGCCGATATACTTTGCGGAACGTGCAAGGCTCGCCGAACCTTGGTGGTGCGGCACATTGGTTGTTTTTTCCAGAGGAAGACTGCGTGATTACATTGGTCGAGCAGAATCAAAAAACCGAACCCTCCACCGCTCAAATTCTCGAGTGGTATAAGCAGATGTCCCTGATTCGCCAGTTTGAAACACGCTGCGCTCAATCTTACCAACAGCAAAAAATCGGCGGCTTCTGCCATCTTTATAACGGTCAGGAAGCGGTTGCCGTCGGCAGCATCGGCGCGGTGCGCCCCAACGACTATGTTATTACCGCGTACCGCGACCATGGCCACGCCATCGCCCGTGGCTGCGATATTCATCCGCTCTTTGCCGAGCTTTACGGCAAGGCCACCGGCTGCTCTCATGGCAAGGGTGGCTCGATGCACTTTTTCGACCATAAACGCAATTTTTTCGGCGGGCACGCCATTGTTGCCGGCCACATTCCGCTGGCGGTGGGCCTCGGCTGGTCCATTAAATACCGCAAGGAAGATCGCGTCGTGCTGTGCTACTTCGGCGACGGCGCGATGAACCAGGGTTCCTTGCACGAAGCGTTTAATCTCGCAGGCCTCTTCAAACTCCCCATCATCTTTCTGGTAGAAAACAACAAGTACGGCATGGGCACCCATCTACACCGGGCCTCGGCCATTACCGACCTGAAGCTGCGCACCGGCGACGCTTATGGCATTCCGGGCAAGGACGTTGACGGCATGGACTGCCTCGCCATGTACCGCATGACCCTCGACGCCGCGGAATACTGCCGTCAGGGCAACGGCTCAATATTTCTGAACGTGCAGACCTATCGCTACCGCGGCCACAGCATGTCAGACCCCCAGAAGTATCGCGCCAAGGAAGAGGTTGAGAAATTTCAGGCCCACGACCCCATCGGCCGACTCGAAAAAGTACTCCGCGATAAAGGTATTCTTGACGACAAAAAAATCGAAGCCATCAACCAGGAAATTCACAACCATGTTGAGGCCGCCCATCAGCAGGCCGACAGCGACCCGTTCCCCCAGCCCGACGACGTTTGGAAAGACATTTACAGCAACCCGTTTGGCCCCTACCAAACCTGAGAGTGCAGCAGTTGCCGCAATTATTAACACCACGATGCGGGCGTTAAAGCCCCACAATGTGAGGAAAAAATCATTATGTCCGTCATTCAGTTTAGAGAAGCGCTCAACCATGCCATGTGCGAAGAAATGCAGCGCGATCCCGATGTTTTTATCATTGGCGAAGAAGTCGCCGAATACGATGGCGCCTACAAAGTTACCCAGGGCATGCTGGCTAAATTCGGCCCGCAACGCGTCGTGGATGCGCCCATTTCAGAGGCGGGCTTTGCCGGTTTGGGTATCGGCGCGGCCATGGTCGGCATGCGGCCGATCATAGAGTTTATGACGTTTTCCTTTTCGCTCGTTGCCTTTGACCAGGTTGTCAACAACGCTCCTAAAATGCGGTATATGTCGGGCGGTCAGTTCAAGGTGCCCATCGTGTTTCGCGGCATTTCCGGCCCGGGGCAGCAGCTTGCCGCCACACACTCGTGGACGGTAGACGCTCTCTATGCCCATGTGCCCGGTCTTAAGGTTGTTATTCCAACCACGCCTTACGACGCCAAGGGGCTGCTCAAAACAGCCATTCGCGATGATGACCCCGTCATATTTCTTGAAAATGAAGCCATGTATGGCAACCGCGGCGAAGTGCCCGATGACGATTACACCATCCCCTTCGGCAAAGCCGATATTAAACGCCCCGGCAAAGACTGCACTGTCATTGCCTGGGGGCACGGCTGCCTGACCGCTCTGGCCGCCGCAGATATGCTTGCCAAAGAGCACGGCATGGATGTTGAAGTGGTAGACCCGCGATCATTGAGACCGCTCGATTTGCAAACCATTGCTGAATCGGTTCGTAAAACCGGCTATTGCGTAACCGTTGAAGAAGGTTACCCCACCTGTGGTATGGGCGCTGAACTCGCCGCACTGGTGCAGGAAACCTGCTTTGACGATCTCGACAACCATGTGGTGCGCGTGGCCTCGCTCGATGTGCCCATGCCTTACAGCAAGCCGCTGCTTAACCATGTGGTGCCCGGCGTGAACCGTGTGGCCGATGCCATCAAAAAAGCCACCTATTTTCAAGGTTAATCACTGTTTTTATGCAGAACCTCGAACATGCCGGCAATGGCCTTTCCGCGGCCCTGCTTGACAGGGTGTTTTCGCTCGCCGCCGACAAGGTACGATCTCTGGCGGCCTCGTGGAACCATGCCGACGGCGCCCCCGTGTACACGGCCAAAGGCCGCTATAAAGCGCGCAACTGGACGCAGTGGACCCACGGCTTTCAACTTGGCATGCCGCTGCTGGTGTTCGACGCGACCGGCGATCAGGCGATTCTGGCGGCGGCGTGCAAGTCTATCATGGCGGTTATGCCGACGCATGTGTCACACACGGGTGTGCATGACCACGGCTTTAATAATATTTCAACCTATGGCAACTGGCGCAGGCTGATGCGCGAAGGCCGCATTCCCCACGACGCAGCCGCGCTCAATATGCTGGAGCTTGCACTAAAAGCCAGCGGCGCCGTGCAGGCCCATCGCTGGACCGCCATTCCCGCCAACCCCGCCGAAAAGCCGACCCTATTTGATGGTGGATATATCTATTCCTTTAATGGCCCGCATTCACTTTTCAGTGATACCATCCGCTCGCTGCGTTCACTGGTGGTAGCCTGGCAGCTTGGGCATTCGTTGGCGGGCGAAAACGATGTCGGCATTAACCTGCTGGGCCGGGCGGTGCGCCATGCCATGGCCACCGCCAAGTACAATGTCTACTATGGCCAGGGCCGCGACATTTACGATTTTGAGTCCGGCCGCGTCGTACACGAGTCCATCTTCAATACCAACGACGGCCGCTACCGTTGCCCGAGCAGCCAACAGGGCTATTCGCCCTTCAGCACGTGGACCCGCGGCCTCGCCTGGATTTTGCTGGGCTTTGCCGAGCAGCTAGAATTTCTGCACACCCTTGCCGCAAAAGACTGGACCACTCTCGGGGCGGATATTGATCCTGCCGCCACACCTGATGCAGTACAGACGAATGTGGAAGCGATCTACCTTAATGCCGCACGCTCTACCGCCGATTGGTATATTGAACACAGCTTTGATGATGGCATGGTGTACTGGGATGCCGGCGCCCCCGATTTGCCGCGGCCCGTTCGCTACCACGGCGCCATGAGCGACCCGCATAACGATCACGAACCTATTGATTCCAGCGCTGCCGCCATTGCCGGCCAGGGATTCTTTCGGTTAGGACGCGTGCTGGCAGGTACCGACGCGGCAGCCGCAAGGCGCTACCACCACGCAGCGCTTTGCATTGCCCATACGCTTTTTCAAGAGCCGTATTTAAGTCTTCAGAGCGACCATCAAGGCTTGATTCTGCACAGCGTATACCACCGCCCCAACGGATGGGATTACATACCGCCGGGCCGCAAAATTCCCTGCGGTGAAAGCAGCATGTGGGGTGACTACCACGCCTTAGAACTGGCGCTGGTACTTAAACGCCACATCGAGAGCAAACCAATACTCGCATTTTTCGACCAGCCTTAAACGATTCAGCAGCCGCTCGCCTGCGTAACGGTAAAATACAGGGTAGGCGTACCTCACAATCGCCTGATCAATCTTCTTACGACGCCAATCTCGTTTGCTCGCGGGTATGCCGCACGGCCACCTGCGAGTTGCGCCCGATTAATACGTTTGATACGCCGAATTATCCGCCGACAAAAACCCTGTGCCCGTGCCAACCACCGCCGGCGTTGGCTCGGTGAGGGTGTAGCGATCGTGCTGGGTGCCCGCATGGCCATCGCAGTAGGCCACATTCGTGGCGTTGATATGACGAAACGCCTGTGTGCCGGCGGCCCGCTCGTTGGGCTGCACGGCATCAGCATTGGGCGGCACCGGACTTAGCCGGTCAGGTGCGCGCATAAAGTAATTGATGCCGCCCCAATAGCCCCCATCGCCAAACAGCGCACAAGTACTGGGCGAACGCACATCGGTAACGCGTGCCGGCATTGGATTAACCTCAAGATCGCCATGGCCGATGTAGCTGGTGTTGTAATTATAGCCATACACCATTTGCCCGATCGCCGGGTTCTGCTGCACCGCCGGACACACCATGACGTTAATGTTCGCTGCGCCCAGCCACATGATGCCCGGTTCATACGTTCGCTGCCCCGTTTGCGGATTGACCGCTGTATCAAGTGCCCACGACGGATTACCCCCGCCCTCATACGCCAGCGGATAAAACCCTTCGCAACTCACCGTATAGGTCTGGGCCGCTATGCCCAGTTGCCGCAGGTTGCTTAAGCATACGGCACACTGGGCATCGGCCTCGGCGGCCGCCAGCGCCGGCAGCAGCAGCGCAATCAAAATTGCCATTACTGCTAACACCACCAGCAATTCGGTAAGAGTGAAGCCTTTGCGTACCATGGTCAGCAGGTCCTTTCTGTTCGCGAAGCCTTATCCATGCGCCGCCGCAGCAAGGGTAGCGCCATCATGGGGATAGCCAAAAGCAACAGAGATGCCGGTTCGGGCGCGGGGGCAGCCGCGACCGAATCAAGAATTAACGCATCGCCGGTGGGCACGCTTAATTGAATAAAATTAATTTGCTGCGAAGCTGACAAGCCAATCGGCAGCCACGTTCCACCCGCACCGCCGCCAAACGCGCTCTCTATGCCCGCCAACGTTTGATTAGCCAGCGGAGCAAGCGAATCGTACTCGCCTGCAGCCGTCTCGACTGCAGTTGGAGCTGCATAGTACGGTATGGCCTGGCTGGCAATCTGCGAGCCATTGCCGACACTTACATAGCCTCCGTAGCTGCCACTCGCCACGATTACCTTGGTGTCATTGTAATAATTGCTAGGCACATCCAGCGCCACTGTGTTGCCACCAGCCAAGGCCGAAAGCGACGTTGGCACGCTGGTGCTGCCGTTGGGAACATAGCCTACCTTAATAACAGCCTGCGACAGCGTAGAATATTCTCCAACAGCCGGAGAGACGCCCGCGGCATAGCCGCCCGTGAGTGGCTGCGCCCCAGTGCTTGCTAGATTTACCGCATCAAAGGCCGCATTGGTAAAAATGCCGATGTAACCGTTCCCGGCAACCGGATTCTGCAACTCAATATCTACATAGCCGCCGGCACCCACAATAGCCAACGACCCGCTGTTATACTGCGACGCAAAGGGGTTGTAGCCATAGCCCCCGCTGGTGGCCAGCGGCCCCAAAGCTCCGCTGGCGTCTGCCGACGGAGTAACGAGCGTACTAGTAGCCCCTGCGCTAAACCCGAGCACGCTCGCGCCAACATCCGCTGCGATCGCACCCGCAGCCGCCGCCCCGCCAACAACCAAACTCCCGGTCAATGCCAACGCACCCGCCATGCAAAAAAGTGGTTTCATACCCGCGACCTTTCCTTTCCTGGCACCAGCGAAAAAGGCCAAGCCACGCGCACAGCCAACAAAGCCGTTATGCCTTCGCCAAGTCACCGCACGCGCGGCAACACATTCGCATCTACGATGCCAAACACCAATTACTTACTCGGCCTTGTGTCCCGTATTCGCGAGGACTTTGTGGCCATCAACAGGCAGGTCTTCTGGCTCAGGGCTGGAGAACGGCGAACGATCTTCCCGGGGCACGTTTCGCAATTTCATGGCTGAAATCGCCGGCTTTTACCATCCAGCCTGCGCTGGAGAAACGCACTTCAGTGATCGAACGCCTGTGCTGCCCTTTACAGCGGCGCGTCCGCGGCGGGTTTCAACCGCCTTCCCTTTTCATCCGTCGGCAAACACACGACGAACACCTGTTACAAAACATTATAGGCGCGCAATTTTTTTTGTCAAATCTATTCCAGAAAAAATGGGCGTAGCGGCGTAGCAATTTTGCCGGGCAGCCCGAGATCATGCCTATTTTATTGGCATTCCCAGGTGCTTTTGCCGGGTACAAGGCGCTGGCTGCCTGCCTTGTTCTGAAGCGGAACGCAGAATCCCACACTCGGGCCGATGCAGACAAGATGTCTGCGTTACCGGCGCAGCCGGCTGACCGCCCGAAAAATTACCGCACCCGGAAAAATTCTCCGCAGCACCGCCTGTTCCACGCTCTTAATTAGCGATTGCGCTAGGCAATCCGCGGATCTTAGGCGGTGTGCTCCGCCGCAACCTTATCCTTATCCTTATCCTTCGGGAGACGGGTTTTCTGCCAGCAGGCGGCGCATCTCATTAACAAATTCTACCGCCAGACCAATGCGATCCAGTACGCGTGCCTCGTCAAACTCGCCCAAGGCTTGGTAATCAGCTTCCTGCCGGTCTTCAAAGGCCTGGTCGTAAAACTGCCCCCATTGCGTGCCAAGGCGTTGCGTATTAACCAGGTGTTGATGCACAGCCGCCCGCACGCCGGCGTGCTTGCTGAACTGGCGCTTTTCCGCCAACAGCACAGCGCTGGCTGCGTAGAAGCAGGCATAATATATTCGGTTCACCGCAAGGCCCATATCGCCGGCCGCAAAGTCTCTCTTCGCCGCCGCCAATGCGGCCTCGGCCTTGTTCATCCAGCCCTGCGCCAGCACTTGGCGGGCTTCGTCGTCGTTCATGCCAGCACCCCATCCCGTTCGACTTCCGCATGAATGGGCAGCACACGGTAAAGTCCCCGTTCCCACTGTTCCAGCGGCACCACGAACTTATTAAGCACAACCGCTCGCTTGCACTCAATCTCGAAGAGGGCGTTGGTCATCCGGTCCTTTTCCGATGGGGCTACTGGTCGGCTCGTGAGAACCAGCAAATCAATGTCAGATTGGGCATCATCACAACCGCGGGCCTTAGAACCGAATAGCACCACCCGCTGCACCGGAAAACGCGCCTGCAAAATGGCCGCAGCTTCAAGCACGGCCTGGCGATCGTTGGCCTTCAAACTTAATTCAGCAAGCAACCGCACGAAAATCTCCTGAAGTTGCATCGGCATGCTGGCCAAGTTTACCAACCGGGAGCAACCGATCCATTTGTATTATATAAACAATATCCAGTCCAGACATCTCGACTTCACCCCGCGGACATGTTACCGGTCTGCAGGTGAGCAGGCGACAGCTGAACGGGAGAGTTTGAGGCGCTGCGCGACGGGGGTTAACCGCAGATGACCCAGATGTGCGCAGAGATGACGACGGGGAGTTAACCACCATCCCGAACGCGAGCGGCGATAAAAGGCTTTCGGGACAGGCGTTACCAAGGCACTAAGATTTTAAATATGGGCGCTGCGCGACGGGCATTAACCGCAGGGGACGCTGGGTAACGCAGAGGTTTTTAAGGTGAACTCTGTGGCTCTGGTGCTCTGGGTGAGATAACTCGTGGGCGCTGCGCGAGGGTTGGCGCGCCGAGAATCAGGGGGGCACACAGACGGCAACGGTGTTTTACCACCAAGGCTCAAACATGATTATAAACCAAAGAGATTAACCACAAAGAGTTGAAGCCACAAAGTTATTTTTAATATGTTTATATATTGCTGCGATATTTAAAATGGCGGGGTAAAAATGGATTTATAAAATCCCTGAATCGCTTCATGTCTTTGGGCCGCCTGTGCGAGTAGTCCCTTTGGCAATCTGTAATCCGAATCGTGGTGAATGCAGCCCCGCCACGTTGAATCCAGCCCTGTTAGCGTTACGCCCGCTCGCGCTGGCTGCGCCGAAACGCTCCCGGCGGCACGCCCTGGTTTTGCCGAAATGCCCGGCAAAAATGCTGCACCTCCGTATACCCGCAGCGGCCGGATATTTGCTCGAGCGTATCGTCCGAGTCGCTAAGCAGTCGAATCGCCATTTGCATGCGTGCTTGCGTGATCTGCCCGTGTATGGTGCGCCCCAGCGTTCGCATGAATTGCCGCTCCAGCCAGCGGCGGTTTACCGGCGCTTGTGCCACCACCTCGTCTACGCGGCACGGGTCGCACGCATGGTCGCGAATGTAGGCAATCGCCGTGGCCACGTGCGGCTCATCTACGGCCAGCACCGCAGTGCTCTGGCAGGCGGCAACCCCTGCAGGTGCAACCTCCAGCCATCGCTCGGCAGCCGGTATCGGTTCACCGTTGAGCATGCGGTCCAATTGGCGGGCAGCCAGGTAACCCACCTGCGAAAAATCTACGCGCACGCTCGAGAGCGGCGGCCAGGCGCTTTCGCAAAGCAGATCGTCATCATTAACCCCGATTGTGTTGGTTCCGCTTTGCACGCCAGGGAAGCTCGGCTGGTGACCCGGCACCCAAGCTCGCCCAACTCCACGGTGAATGAACCTCCGTCGCCGTCATCATTCGTACCAACTCGCCGCCTGCTGCGATAGCCATTATCAGCCCCAATTACTGGGTATTGCGGTCAATACATCCTCGTCAGACCTTGGCGCGTTGTTGCATCCTTCTGTCGCCTGCCCCGGTATCTCCTTGTGACCATCCGAGTTCAGCATAGCGGTCAATTAAAACTCAAAAAAGTTCTGCGGCGCTGCGCGCAATCGTCGTGCAGCGATGGTAGTTGCTCACTTTCCTATCGGGAGGTTATTTGGGAACTGGTCTGCAAGTGTCTTGCATGCACCCAGTCAACATGATAGTATTGCCAATTAAATACTTAATTGGTAGGTATTGTATGTATTCCCTTGGGTCGCAACCTGTGCTATCTTCCAACACTATGACCCATACACCGAATATCACATGGCACCACAACAAGGTAACCGCCGAGCAGCGAGCCGCCCTGCTGAAAAATCGTCCTTGCGTGGTGTGGCTTACGGGGCTTTCTGGCTGTGGCAAATCTACCATTGCGGTGGAGCTGGAAGCGCAGCTTATTGAACGGGGCCATGCGGCGTTTATTCTGGATGGCGATAACCTGCGCCATGGCCTGTGCAAAGACCTAGGCTTTACGCCCGCTGACCGCACCGAAAACATTCGTCGCGCCGGCGAGGTAGCCAAACTTATAAGCCAAACAGGTGTGATTGTTATTGCCGGGTTCATCAGCCCATACCGCGCCGACCGCGCAACAGTGCGGGCGCTGCTGCACGCCGGTGAGTTTGTGGAAGTGTTTGTGGACGCCCCGCTGAGCGTGTGCGAACAGCGTGATCCTAAGGGTTTGTATAAAAAGGCCCGCGCGTCGCTGGCTCAGGGCAAAGGCCTCGGCATGACCGGCCTTGACGCCCCCTACGAACCACCCGAAACGCCCGAACTGCACCTGCAAACCGACACAACATCGGCGGCCGAGTGCGTTGGAGCCATCCTGAATTACCTGGTTCAACACCATCGCATTTTATAAAAAGGCGGTGACGCTTTGTCTCTTGTTGATTTACATACCCATTCCACCGCCAGCGACGGCACACTCACGCCGACGCAGCTTGTGCAGGCCGCAGTGCGCAGCGGACTTGTCGGCCTGGCGCTTACCGATCACGACACCGGCAACGGCTTGATGGAGGCGAGCGCTGCCGCCGATGCCAATAAGCTGCGCTTTGTGCCCGGCATCGAAATTTCCGCCGAGTTTCCGCAGCCGGGAACCATGCACATTCTGGGGCATTTTATTGATCCGCTTTCGCCGGCGCTTCACGACATGAGCCGCATTCTTCTGGAGGGGCGAAATCAGCGCAATCCTAAAATCGTAGCGCGACTTAACGAATTGGGCTGCCCCATCACACTCGAACAGGTTATAACCATCGCCAAGGCCGGGGTGCCGCAGGGAGAGCCGTTTGTGGTAGGCCGCCCGCATATTGCCCGCGCTCTTCTTGACGCCGGCTGCGTCAAAAGTATGAAAGAGGCTTTTGATCAATACTTGGGCACCACAGGCAAGGCCTATTTTGATAAAGAACGTCTTACCCCCAAGCAAGCCATTGAGTGCATTCACAAAGCCGGCGGCCTGGCCACGCTGGCGCACCCCGTGCAACTGCGGCTAAGCAACCACGCCGAGCTGCAAACAGTTATCAGCAAACTCAAAGATATTGGCCTTGATGGTATTGAGGTTTGGCACAGCGACCATGGCCCGCATGACAGTAAGCTTTTGCTGGAGTTCGCAAGGCGATACGACCTGGCGTGCACCGGCGGGTCTGACTTTCATGGCGGAAACAAGCCCGATGTGCAACTGGTATCAGGCCGCAATAACGTGTCGGTGCCCGTGGATGTGCTCGACAAATTGGAGGCTCGCTGGCGCAGCTCGCCCTATGCCCGCGGCCGTACTAACGCCGGAGAAGCCGCATGAGCGTCCCTGCGCTTGATATCAACGCCGCGGAAATTAACCGCCGCTTTGCCGACGCCCATCCGGCTGACATTATTCGCTGGGCGGCCGACACCTTCGGCACTGGCTTGGTGCTTACCAGCAGCTTCGGTGCTGAAAGCATGTGCGCCATTCACCTGGCCATAAGCGTGCGGGCGGATATTCCCATTGTGTTTGTCAACACCGGGTACCTGTTTCCGCAAACGCTGACATTCATGGAGATGCTGCGCCAGCGCTATCAACTTAATGTGCTCGAATATCATTCACAAAATGACCCATTGGTTTGGCTGACGGTTCATGGCGAAAGCGACCCGCGCTTTCGCCAAAACCCCGATGCCTGCTGCGCCGCCAATAAAAACGAAGTGTTTGATCGTGCCATGCGCGACCTGGCCCCAAAAGCCTGGATTCGCGGCGTGCGCGCGCACCAGTCGCAGACCAGAGCCGCCATGCAAATTGTGGAATGGAACCGGCGAAGCAACTGCTGGGCCATCTCGCCGCTTTTGGGCTGGTCGCACAAACAGATATACCAATACATGAAGCAGCACGAACTGCCATTTCATCCATTATGGCATGAGGGGTATTCATCCATCGGCTGCAATCCAGAAACATGCACCCGTCCTGTTGCCGCCGGCGAAGATGCCCGCTCCGGCCGCTGGGCCGGCATGGATAAAAAGGAATGCGGAATCCATCTTGATCAGGGGGCAGGCATTTAGACGGCGGCAATATCCGCCGGTCCGAGGTGCTGGAGTGGGCGCAATGCTCGCAGCGCCGATATTGCTCCTTACTCAACTGTCGTTTACCACGGCCGGTTTTGAGCCTCGCGCCCCGCAAAGCAGCTCATTTGATTTAAGGGCAGCGTACGACCTGCGACGCTCGCACATCCGTCCCTGTGACAAGCAGCCTTTCTTTTGTCAGCAATACGCAGCCGCATTCACGGTATTGGGCGCTGGGGCAAGCTCAGCAGTACAACGTTGTTTGCAGCCGATGCTACCACATATCCATGCCGCAGCATCTGCGTCAGCCCTGGCTTAACTACGATGGTGTATCGGTAGCCCAACACAGGAATGTTGTGCAGTTTGGCATGAAGACGCCATGTGCCGTCCAAACGAACTTTATTATCCGGCATCACTACTGTCCGGTCATAAGTCAAATAAATACCATGAGTTACGATCATGCGGTGTTTGATGTTGCATGCCCTGAGTCGAAAAAAGCTGATTTATTGGGGTTTTTTCGAGAATCGTGACGCCGACAATTTGAAGTATTTTGTTCATGTCCTGCGGCAGTTGGTGTCGCTGTTTGAATTGCGCCACCAGCACATATACGAGCACCGCAATCCAGAGTTGTGTCTGCACGGCGTTGGCACTGCTGCCAAAGAACGCCTTGATGTGGAGGTGCTGCTTAACCCATTTGAAGAAGAGTTCAATCTTCCAGCGTTTACGGTAAAGCATGGCAATGGTCTGAGGATCGAGCAGTAGGTTGTTGGTTAAAAACCGGTAGCCGTTCACGGGCCTGAGGGAAGTAGTGAAGGTACGGGCCGTCCGGCGAAGTGGTTGTTGACCGTCTGATACAGGAATTCAAAGACGCTGCGTTGTTGCTGCGTGCAGGTGGCGATGGCCGTCCAGATTCGCTCACACCACCGCTGCCCCCGGTCACTCCGCGTGCCTTGGGTGACATGGCGATCCAGCACCACAAAGCGAATGGCCTGCTCGGCGAGATTATTGGTTGGCTCAAGGCCTGGTGACGCAATACTGTCCGGAATATATTAACGCCGCAGCAACATAATCTTAACACAATCTTAATGGCGCTTTCGCGTCGGATCTGTTCTACTGTCCGCCATGAGCAAAGCCAACGAGCGATCTCTGATTCCGGATCCCAACGCGCTGCCGGCACTGCTGAAGAAAAAAGATGATCCGCGTTTGGAGCAACTCGCCGGGAGTAAAGAGTTGCATGTACTTAAGGAGATTCTGGCCCGGCTTTCGGCGCAGGCCGGGCATGGCAACCGCATCTTGGAAGCTCATCATGTGCTGTTGCTGCATTTGCTGGGTTTTTACAATCCGATGATGCGTAGCCTTCGAACGTTTGAATTAGCCAGCCAGCACCGGCGTGTACAGGAAGTGGTAGGGCTGGATCGGGTGTGCCGCAGTACGCACAGTGATTTTCTGGCCGTGGCAGATCCAGAGATACTCATGCCGGTGGTACGGGCGCTGCGTAAGAAAGTTCCCACGGCCGGAGAGTTGCGTGATGATGCGGACCTTGGCACGCTGCTGGATAACGTGGTGGCTTACGACGGATCGTATTTTGAGGTGCCGGTGAGCGTGGCATGGGCGATGCAGATGCACATGCCGCATCCGGCCAAGAGAACGGCCAAGAAAACAGCCAAAGCACTGCCAGAAGCGGATGCGGATGCGGATGCGGATGCGGGTCAACGGGCCGATCGTCCGATGCGCAAGCGGATGGCCCGGATACGACTGAACCTGCACTGGGCCACGCGACGTGGCGTGCCCCTGGGCGTGAGTCTGGACGGAGCCAAGGGTTCAGAATCCGCCGCATTTATCAAAGCCTTGGAAGCGGATGTGATCTATGGGCCTGTAAATAAATAACTGATACCATTTGTGGTTATTGTCCGATAATAAGGAGGATGGATCGCGCAACGCTGAAT
>JBMFVX010000002.1:0-53824 GCA_049965775.1 Phycisphaerae bacterium | reverse complement strand
TTGTACCCGGCAAAAGCGACTGGGAATGCCAATAAAATCGGCATGATCCCGGGCCGCCCGGAAAAATTGCCACGCCCCATCGCGTTATTGAGACCTTGAACTGATTGCTTTGTTGCGATTTACCGAAAACGGAAATCGTTGAGACTATTTGAAACTAAAGATACGGTACATTCCTACGGATCAAAAACCTCAAGCGAAACAATTCTTACGGGTTCGATCACACGCGCTGCCTGCTTGTTGTCCGCCAGGAGTATGCTGGTGAGGCTACGTTGACGAAAATTAAAAATGCCCTCAAGCTGGCGGCGTACCAGCAGGGCATGGGCCATGTGCCCGACAAAGCCCCACGGCAACCGGTACTCCACCTCATCATGAACGACAGTTCCACCGTCTCTTGAATCAAATGAGTGTAAATGGACCCACTTGGCGTATGGTCCGGAAATCTGCTGGTCCTTAAATTGAAGTGGCGGCTCACAGAGGGGTATAAGCGTTCGCCATTTCATGGGTATACCCAACCAGCGAATGGTGTAGTCAATTGTACAGCCCGCCTCAATAGCGATGGGTTGGGGTGATGTAACGGTAAACTTTAACCAAGGGGGTGTGATGCGCGACAAATTGGCCGCATCGGCAAAGAATGGAAAAACGTCTTGAACGGGCATTGGCAACCATAAGCCACAGGTGAGTTTGTACTCTCGCATTTGTTTAAGTCCCCACGACGAATAAGCCGTGCCGCAGCACATATCGCATAGCTGACCTTAGCAATCCAATTCAACAATAGTATCAAATCAGCCCCAGGCCCTGAAGCAGAGCAAAAAGAAAAAGTAGCAGTAAGGCTGTGGCTGTCCAAATAAGCCAGCGCGACTTGCGATGGGCTGCGGCAACATCGGCATGGCAGAATGGGCATTCATCGAGATCGTCAAAAATCACTTTGCCACAGCGGCGGCATTTGACTCCATTGTGTTGATAACGCTGAAACTCCAACGCATCAGGTCCGCCGTCTTCATCGTACAGAGATTGGGCCATGTCTCGCGCCTGCGGAAAACAAAACTAAAGTTGCGATTGCAGCCAAGCGGCAATGTCGGTGGCATGCGGGAGGGCGCCGGTGCTTTGGTTGAGCGCCGCAGGCAACGGCACATCGGCAAAGAGCATCGGGAAATTTTCCGGATTTTGCGGGGCGCCATGACTACCCTTGATGCGCAGAACATCTTGAGAAATACATTTTTTTACCGGGTCAAACAAGAGTTCCCGCGGGTCATAACCAGGCTTGCGATGAATATCCACCGAAAACTGCCACGCCGGCTTTTCTGCGTCTGATTCCCACCAATCGTGGGCGAACCAGGCATCGCAGCGCGACAGCAGTACCACGGTGCCGGTGCGATCGCCGCCAAGCCCCACTGAAGCCTTCTCGGATGGTGTAATCAGCACGCGATCCACTGAAGGCAGCATCCGGAGAGATTCCACAACAGCTTCCAGCGCATCGGCGGCACAATAAACATGGGCAATTTGGTGATCTACCATGGCTACCGCACGGCTTTTTGCGTAGTCAATCAGCAGTTTACCTTGTTCGTCAGGTATGGTTGTTAAAAGCCCCGCTCGCCGAAGTGCGAGGTTTGGCATATCGGCTTGTTTGACGGCCGTAATGCCGTAGTCGCCGGCCACAATAGGTACGCCGCCATCGGCCCGAACTTGCTCAATAAGCGGGCCTAGCAGGCGGCTGACGTCGGTTGCCTCTTTTGCCGGCACAGGAGAGCCTGGGCCTAAACGCTGAAGGTTGTAATCGAGTTGAGGAACGTAAAGGAGAAGGAGATCAGGACGTTGAGTTTGCCAAACCTCACGAGCCGATGCAATGATCCACTCTGAACTCAGCATGCCGGCCATAGGCCCCCAATAGTGATGCAGAGGAAACTGGCCGAGTTTTTCCGCGAGGCGGGGATATAAGTCGGTGGGCCGACTCCAGCATATACTGATGGTTTTGCCATCGGGGGTGTGATCCGGCTTTGGGGTAAGGATAATGTCGGCTGCATCGGGCATGGATTGCTGCCAGAACATCATTGCTGTCTTTTTATTCTTGTTGTACCAAAACCTGCGACCGTTTACCAAGGAGCTTGCCTGTTCCCAGAAACTGGTTTGTTTGCGAAATGGCGCGAAGTTGCTAAGGTCGAGCTTGGCGTGCAGATCGGTTCGATCGTGAGTAAAAAGGCCATTGGCTATGATACCGTGCTCGGCAGAGCTAAGGCCCGTTGTGAGGGTTGCCTGCATTGAGCACGTTACCGCCGGGACGACAGGTTGGTAGCTGCCGTGAAAGTGAAAGTTTGCAAGCTCCGGCGGCGCCCCCGCTTGCTTGAAAAGATGCTGGTCAAGTCCGGCAACTAAAATAAAAGCGACTCGCGGCATGTAGGTCTCCGTTAAAGTTTCGCCTCGTAATGTCGAGCTAAGCATAGTGGAAAACGACACGTGCATAAAGCGTGCCTCCTAACACGGTGTCATCTGATATTGCGGTGGTGGTTATTTGGGCTTATTGTGAATGAGTCGTGGAGTAATGCCGCCGGATGGATGGCCTCATCGTAAGGACTGTTGATTGAAGCCTACTATTGTTATGACCGAGGGCCTGGAGGCCATACCGTTGGAGTGGGGGCACAAGCAGGCCTGCATAATTGAATCAAGTTGGAAAAATCCGGAGCAATTGCAGCGAGATTTAGCAACGGCTGACGGTTTAATAGTTCGTACCTATACGCAGGTAAATGAACTGCTTCTTTCGCAAGCTCCGCGTTTGCGCGCGGTTGGGCGGGCGGGTGTTGGGTTGGAAAATATAGATCAAGTCGCGTGCCAGACGCATGGCGTAAAAGTATTTTCAACGCCAGGAGCCAATGCTCACGCCGTGTGCGAATATGTCTTTAATTTAATATTTCAGTTGGGGCGGCCGGTGATTAACCTCCGACAACCGGTGGCCGCCGAAGAGTTTCACAGGTATCGCAAGGTTATCCGCGGGCTGGAGCTATGCGGAAAAACAATGGGCATTATCGGCATGGGACGCATCGGCCGGTTGGTGGGGCGAGCGGCCTGTGCGTTTGGTATGAATGTTCTTTACAACGACGTTGTGGATGTTGCACAGTATGTTGATTTTGCGGCAAAGAGCGTAGACAAGCCTGCGCTGTATGCACAGGCGGACGTCATAAGTATTCATGTGAGCCACCGGCCGGGCAATCGAGGGATGATTGACGCAGCGGCCCTTGCACAATGCCGGCCAGATTCATTGCTGATTAACACATCGCGCGGCGAGGTAATAGATGCGGCGGCGCTTGCTGCGGCGCTAAGACAGAATCGCGTGGCAGGCGCGGCATTGGATGTGCATGACCCCGAGCCGCCGGGACCGGATTATCCTCTGTGGGGTTGTCCGAATTGCATTTTAGCGCCCCATCTGGCCGCCCGGACGCAAGGCGCTATGGATGCCATGAGTTGGGTGGTGCGTGATGTGGTGGAGTATTTACAAGCTGCGGCAAAGGCATAAACATGATTTCAGGAGCTTAACATGGTCGCCTATTTAGGGATGGACATCGGAACCTCAGGCACCAAGGCGTTGGTTTTGGCAGAAGATGGTCGTGTTTTGGCGGCAGCCGAGGCTGCACACCCGATTTACACGCCCAAGCCCGGATGGAGCGAACAGATTCCAGAAGATTGGTGGCAGTCGGCAATAACAGCCACGCGAGCCGTAATTAAAAAAGCGAAGCTGCGGGGGGCGGAAATCAGCGGCATTGGCTTATCTGGCCAGATGCACGGAAGCGTATTTTTAGATGCGCGTGGGACGATTCTGCGACCGGCACTTTTATGGAATGACCAGCGTACAGCCGAGCAGTGTTTACAAATCACGCAGTTGGCTGGAGGCCGCGATGCACTGCTGCAAATGGTCGCCAACCCGGCGCTCACTGGTTTTACAGCCCCTAAGATTTTGTGGTTAAGGCAACATGAACCAAAGCGTTACGCTAAGCTTGCGCAAGTGCTGCTACCCAAAGATTACATTCGCTATCGTCTTACAGGTGAATATGCAACGGAAGTTTCGGATGCCTCGGGCACCCTGCTGTTGGATGTGAAGCGCCGGGGATGGCATATCGGGCTTGTCGAAAAACTTGGCCTAGACCCCCTGATACTCCCCAAGGTTTGGGAATCCGCGGAGATAAGCGGAGTACTCACCACAAAGGCCGCAGCCGAGTTTGGCTTGCAGCCGGGCACGCCGGTGGTGGGTGGGGCGGGCGATCAGGCGGCTGGGGCCGTTGGTACAGGCGTTGTGTCGGCGGGTCTAATTTCGGCGAGCATGGGCACGAGCGGGGTGATTTTTGCGGCCAGCGACGAGCCACGCACAGATCCGATAGGGCGGGTGCATACCATGTGTCATGCAATACCATCAACCTGGTGCGTGTTTGGTTGCATGCTTTCAGCGGGGGGATCGCTACAATGGCTTCGCAATACACTCTTTGCGGATCAAATTGCCACGCTGCAGCGCAGCAAGAAAGACCTTGGTAAATTGTATCCGCTGATGATGCAGCGTGCGGCGGCGGCAGAGGCCGGATGTGAAAATCTTTTCTTTCTACCCTATCTTACGGGTGAGCGATGCCCGCATGCCGACCCTTATGCCACAGGCTGCTTTGTGGGGCTTACCCCCCGCCATGGGCAAGCTGAGCTTATTCGCAGCGTGGTGGAAGGCATAACCTTTGGCATGACGGAGCAGGTAGGCATTCTGCGTGAAATGGGCGTGGCCATCAAACAGGTTCGAGCCAGCGGCGGCGGCGCACGCAGTGAGTTTTGGCGGCAGTTGCAGGCAGATATGTATAACGCGCCGGTCGTCACGGTCAACGCCAGCGAAGGTGCGGCCTTGGGGGCGGCGGTGTTGGCGGGCGTGGGAGTTGGAGCATGGCGCGATGTGGCGGCGGCAACGCGCGCGGTGATTTCGGTCGAGTCGGTATGCAGGCCTAACCGCAAGGCAGCAATTTTGTATCAACAACAGCTAACCAAGTATGCATCGTTGTACAATGCGCTGCGAGACTCATTTGCCAAGCTGGCAACTCAATAATATGCGAGATACGACCTTTATTCGGTTGGCGCGTTGTTGGAGGCTGTTTCGAACTGTTGCTTACCATAAAGGACGCTGTACTTAAGCATGACACCGATGGTTGTTTTGTACGCGATAACCAGCCCAAACCGGCCCTGTAGAAAACCGCCGCGAAGAATATAGTACTTAAGAAATGTAAGTGCGGGCCGGAAAATAAGATTGAGCCAGTTGGCCTTCTGACCTTTGCCGGCCAGACCTTGTGCCAGCAATTCGGCATGTTCCTGCATTCGCGGCCCATCATTAAAATCAGATGGTTTAAAGTCTGTCAGGCGATTGTGTAATAGCGGGCCGGTCAATTTCGCCGTGCGAAAACCAGGCAGCGCCACACGCTTTTCGGGAACAAAGTTGCCGACGATCGCCATTCGATTTTTGTGAAGCAGGCGTGTTTGGTAGTCCGGCGACCAGCACCGCACATAACGTCGAGCGATGTAGTTGCGGCGCGGCATGCTTAACATCGCTACATCTACGATGGACGCTTCACTTAAGGCCGATATCTGCTCAGCAAGCTCCGGAGAGCATTCTTCGTCGGCGTCGAGGGCCAATACCCAATCATTGCGGCATTGTTTGATTGCAAAGTCTCTCTGTGCTGCATAACCCAGCCATTGTTGGTGAATGATGCGAGGCTTGGTTGCGTGAGCGGCGGCCGTCTCAACGGTACCATCAGATGAACCGGAGTCTACGATAACGACGTCGCTGCACCACGCCACAGAATTAAGGCAAGTGGTAATCACTTGCTTCTCGTTGCAGCAAATAATACATACTGATACCTGGCAACCCATGAAAATATTTCCTGATGTTGGCCGCGTTGCGCTTGCCATGCAAAGTCACGGTAGGCGGTGCATAAGCCAACGGATTTAAGTTATCTACCTAAATGGGCGTCTTTATTCCGATACCCCGGAGGTAACACCATCCTTTTTGTGATTCAATGAGCGTTATTCCACCAAATATGAAACAGGCTGCTGCCGGTGCAAACCACCAAGGCTTGGCGGTTATCCACGAGACGATGGCGCATCCAACTGAAAGGGACAACAATGCGTAACTTGTAAATCTTCGCAAGGTTCGCCCCCGATAATCTATATTGCAATTTTCTTTCATCCGTTTGATTTTACCGCTGATAAGAGCGGTTGACCATCGCAACATTAACTTAATAGCTATGGACAGGTTTTAACGCCGAGGCAATAATGTCAAAGCTCGAGCGTTGGTCTTCAGCGAAAAGTCAGGTGTGTTGCAGCCTTATCTTGAGGGGCTTAGAATATTTGGCATGCAAGCGGTAATGACAGATATTGCATCTTTAGAGGTACTCAACTATTGCAAACAAAACACTTCCCAGCGGCTTTGACGTCTCACGTCGGGACTTCCTCACAACTGCGGCAGCCGGCGCTGCATTGGCCTTGGCGGGCTGTCAGGAAATGGGCTCGCAATCTGGCAGCGTGGAGCAGTGTATGCCTGCCGATGGTGGGCTGGATACCGGCGGCATTTCGTTAGCCAATTTTGATGCGGCTCGCAAGCGCGCGGCGGCTATTGTTGCCAAAATGACGCTGGCAGAAAAGATTACTCAATTCGGCACACGTACTCCGGCAATTCCGCGAATCGGCCTGCCCGGTTTTAATTTTTATGGGAGCGAGGGTCTGCATGGATTGATTCATGGGGGGCCGATTACTTCCTTCCCGTTGCCGCTGGCGATGGGCTGCTCGTGGAACCGTGAACTTATCAAGCAAGTATTTACGGCGGTGTCTGATGAGGTGTGGGCGTGGCACAAGGTTAACGGTCAGAGCCTGGCGCTCTTTTCACCTCCCACGGTCAATATGGGTACGCGCGATCCGCGTTGGGGGCGCATCGGGGAGAATTATTCGGAAGACCCCTATCTGGTCGGAGAAATGGCGACTTATACCATTCATGGCATGCAGGGCGATGATCCGAAGTATCTCAAGACGATTGCCTGCGCTAAGCATTATATTTGCAATGATACCGACTCGGATCGGGTCACAACCTCCGCCTCGGTAGATTCCCGCAGTTTCTGGGAATATTACACGCGTGGTTTTCATGCGTGCGTTACCAAGGGCAAGGTTTTTACGGTGATGAGTTCCTACAACTCCCTTAACGGTGTACCTACCACTGCGAGTCGGTTTTTGCTGACCGATGTGCTTCGCCGTCGCTGGGGCTTTAAGGGGTATGTGGTATCGGACTGTGATGCAGTGGGCTGCATCTATCAAACGCATCACTTTGTGCCGACCGGTTATGAAGCCGCCGCCTTGGCGGTTAATGCGGGCTGTGATATCAATTGTGGCGATACATTGCAGAAATATCTGGGTAAGGCGGTGGATAAGATGCTTATCAGTGAGCCGGTAATTGATCGCTCGCTGACGCGTTCTATCACTGGCCGCATACTGCTGGGGGAGTTTGACCCACCGGAGCAAATACCCTATAGCAAGATTCAGATAGATTGCCGTGAAAGCAAGTCCCACCGTGCACTGGCTCGTGAAGCTGGGCGTCAAAGCATTGTATTGTTTAAAAACGAGAATAATCTTTTACCGCTGGGCAAAACAAAACTCAAAAAAATAGCCGTGATTGGCCCAATGGCATCCGTATGCCACCTTGGTAATTACAGCGGCTCACCACAGCACCGGGTATCGCCATTGCAGGGAATTTTTGACATTTTCGGTATAGAAAGCCAGCCTTCGTACTCAAAGATGGCTGCCAGCTTCGCTTCAATGGGTGGTAATCCTCAAGTTGAAGGAGGAGGAGACTTGGGCTTTATCAAGTCTGGCTCTTGGACCAGTTATGACAACGTTCTATTTAGCGGAGCGACTGAACTGCACGCTCGTGTTGCCAGCCGAGGGGCAGGCGGGTCTATTGAAGTTCATTTAGATCGGCTGGATGGTCCGGCGGTATGCAAATTAGCGGTACCGGTTACCGGCGACTGGCAAAAGTGGGTGGATGTGTCGGCTCCTATAACGGGCATCAGCGGGGAGCACAAAGTTTTCCTGCGGTTTTCTGGCAAGGCCGGGGCTTATTTATTTAACCTAAGGTCGTTCAGTCTGACACCGGTTGGACCGATTCTGGCGACGGCGGCCAAGGGAGTGGAGGTATCCGTTGCATTGGGCTGTTCGGTGGATGGGACGGCGCAGCAATCGGATATTGATGCAGCCGCCAAGCTGGCTAGCGAGGCGGATGTAGCTTTTGTATTTGTCGGCGTTGACCAGGCCATTGGTGCCGAAGGGCATGACCGTTCGCACATTGGCTTGCCGGGGGCGCAACACGAGTTAATAAAGGCTGTATTTGCCGCCAACCCGAAAACGGTATTGGTTATTTCATCCAATGCCCCAGTGGCCATTAATTGGGAGCAGGAAAATGTTCCCGCGATCGTGGGCGGTATGTTTGCCGGACAGGAGCAAGGGCATGCGATTGCCGACGTTCTTTTTGGAGACTATAACCCGGCAGGCAAACTTACCACAACCTGGTATGCCTCTGTAGATGATTTACCGCACTTTCATGATTATGACGTTCGCAAGGGCCGCACTTACCTGTACTATCGAGGCAAGCCGCTGTACCCGTTTGGTCATGGGCTTAGCTACACGACATTTGAGTATGCCAATATTGAGCTTACTGCGTCGGATCTTAAGCCGCGGCAGGCTGTGGGCATCGCCCTGACCGTTACCAACACAGGGCGAGTTGCCGGTGATGAAATTGTTCAGTTTTACGTGCATGTCAATGGGAGCAAAGTGCAACGACCCATCAAGCAGTTGGTGGATTTTGCCCGCATCCATTTAGAACCCGGTGAGACCAAGACGGTAAGCTTTGCGCTTGGGCACGATGAGCAAGCTCTCAAATATTGGGATGAAGCCCAGCAGGATTTCGTGCAAGAGCCGGGAAAAATTGACATCTTGGTAGGCGCATCTTCTGCGGACATACGGTTGAAGGAGGCCGTTAATCTGGTGGTGTAATGCCGCAGCGCCGCTGAAGCGATGAGACGATGCTTTTGGCAGAAAACTGGCTACCAGTGCAGTACATGCGTCGGTATACTGTCAGACAGTAAGGAGCATTGCTATGGCTGGCAAAGCAGTATCGGCCTCGAAGAAGATCCGGCAACATCGTTCTAATGTCGCGCGTGCTCGTGTTGATAAATCCAGCTTTTCCGACACGACGGAGGCGATGATTCTGGAATATATTCGGGGCAGCAATACGCCTAAGAAAGCCATAAGCAATCTGACCCTGTCACAGATGCGAGCCAAACCCACATGTGGGGGATGGACCATTGCGGAAATTGTTCTACATCTAATGGACAGCGATCTAATTTTAGCCGATCGTATGAAGCGGGTGATCGCGGAATCCGAACCGACGCTCATCGGTTTCAATGAATCTCTCTTCGCGCGAAATCTCTTTTATCAGATGTTGGACCCACAGGCGGCCGCCGATTTATTTATGCGCAATCGCCGTCTCATGGCCGAGATTTTAAAGCGGCTTTCGGACGAACATTTTCAACGCACGGGCACGCATAATGAGCGCGGACGCATTTCTCTTAGAGAATTGCTGTCCATGGCGATAGCGCATTTGGACCATCACATGGTGTTTTTGAATCATAAAAAGCGTTTACTGGGGAAGCGCGGGTGACCGACAAAGACGCTTCAATCGCAGGTAAGGCGAGTAAACGCTATCAGAAGCGGGACCGATTCGTTACGCGTGAGCAGTCCGCGGGTTTTATTGTTTTTAGAGTAGTAAGGAGGCAAAGATTGTATCTGCTGCTGGATTATGGCCGTCATTGGGACTACCCGAAGGGACATCTTGAGCAGGGCGAAACGGCCTGGCAGGCGGCAGTGCGCGAATTAAAGGAAGAAACCGGCATCAGGCAACTGGACCGCATCAGTACTTTTGAGCGGTGCATGGAGTATGAATTTCAATCTGGCAGCAAGGGGCGCGTTCGCAAACGTGTAACCTATTTTTGTGCTCAAACGATGGTTGAAGATGTTACGCTTTCGCACGAACATAGTGGGCACGCTTGGTTGAATCTGCAGGATGCTTTGGCGCGGCTTACGTTTGAATCTGCCCGACGGATACTTTTGCTTGCCGATGCGGCTATCACGCAACATATGGCGGCGGCAACGTCAAACCCGCGGCCGAGAATCACTTGAGCGATTCGCCTTTTCAGGTAGCATACAGGCAATCCTGGGCCGCTTGGAATGCGGTAGTGCTTTAGTTGGGGTGTGAACGGTTTGTCTGTCCAGTCACAATCGGCCGATGACTATGTGCTTATGGAGGCAATTGCCGCCGGCGATCCGGCTGCGATGGATCGGCTCTATAAGAAATATTCGGGCTTGTTGCTGGCTGTGTGTCAGCGCATCGTAAATAATCGCACCGACGCCGAAGAAGTATTACTTGACGTATTTTGGGAATTATGGCGCCGCGCGTCGCGCTATGAGGCGTCGCGCGGTGCCCCGGTTACCTATCTTATTACGCTGGCCCGTAGCCGCGCAATTGATCGAAAACGCAGTTCCAAAACGGGTAGCTTGCATCAGGTGGACGTTGGGGAGTTGGCAAATTTAAATGTGCCGGCCAACAAAGCGGCGGATAGCCCCGGTCAAGCGGTTGAGTTTGCGGAGCAAGGCGAGCTGATTCGAACAGCGATGGAATCGCTTCCTGGCCCGCAGCGAAAAGCGCTTGAGATGGCGTATTTTGATGGCCTAAGCCATAGCGAAATAGCAGCAAAAGCACAGCTACCTTTGGGCACGGTAAAAAGTCATATTCGGCTGGGGTTAATCCATCTGAGGGATATTCTGCGTAAAGGATAATGTAGTGTTGAGGCCCTTATTGTGATGTGTCAGCAAGCAAGCGAGTTAATACCGTTATACGTTGCCGGCGGGTTGTCCGATAACGAGGCGCGGCAATTGCAATCGCACCTTGCCACAGGCTGTCCGGGCTGCAATGCGATGCTTACGGAGTTTACCACGGTAGGGGCAACCCTGGCCCTCATGCTGCCCCCGGCACAGCCGAATCCTGATGTACACGCATCGTTGATGGCCCGCATAGAAAGGCATGCAGACAACGTTGAGCCTCGAACACCGGGGCAGTCGCGGCGTTGGTATGCAATGGGTGGTTTGGCCGCAGCAATTGTATTGGCCGTGACTTTAATAGCCGTGAGCAGCTACTGGCATTTGGTGATCACGCAGAAGAATCAGCAACTCGTGGCAATGCGAGATCGCCTCGACGCTGCTAAAAACAGCGTTAATTTGTTAACCGCAAAGTATCAAGCGGCAGTTCAAACGACAGCTCTTCTTCAACTGCAGATTAAGCAATCTGAAATGACACGTAAAATGTTTATGGCCAAACAGTTGCAGGTTGTGGCACTCTCGGGCAAGCCCGTGGACAAGCGTGCAGTTGGCCGAATATTCTACAATGCCAAAACGCATATGTGGCAATTTTGCGCCATGGGGCTTAAGCCGCTCCCACCGACAAAAACCTACGAGCTTTGGTTTATAACAAAAGATCATACGAAGAAGGCTGCAGGAACATTTAATGTTGACGCCAGCGGCGATGGCATGTTGACTGCGGCTGTTGGGCAAAATATGGATAAGGTCAGTGCGGTGGCTGTGACGGATGAACCCGCCGGTGGCGTAGCTGTGCCCACCGGCTCAATTCAACTCATTGGTACGCTTCAATAGTCGCCTTCGGCCAGGCCGTTTAACTCTACATTATTACAATCTGAGTTCTGCGTAAGCCAATTCATCGCCGGGCTTGCTGTTGATGGTAAAACCGCCGCGTCTGCATAGGTCCTGCATATCAAAGTTGGAGGCCAGCATCTCCGCGGTCAAAACACTGATCTTTTCTCCACGGGCGACAGCGATGAGTTTTTCCAGCAGTTGGCTGCCGATGCCTTGAAACTGATACTCATCGGCCACCACCATCGAAAAGCGGGCCTGCGGTGTCCCTGGAAGCCGCGTCAATCGTCCGACGCCGATGATGGCGGGGCGATTGGTGGTTGGCTGTATAAGCTCGACGACCAGCGCGATCTCGCGGTCGTAATCATTAAAGCACTGCCGCAAAAGTCGCTCATGTACGACGCGGGCATCGTAGTTGAGCATGCCGAGATACCGTTGGTGTACTGTCTGGTCGGACAAGTGGCGGTGAAATTTCACCAGAAGGGGTTCGTCTTCCGGCCGAATGGGGCGGACCGTCATTTTCAGTCCATGGCGATTGCTGATGCTGCTGACATACTGACTGGGATAGGGGCGAATAGCAGGCCGAGGAAGCCCTGCCGCCACTGCGGCGGCATCGTGAAGCACAACGCGGGCGTCGAGGGCAATGGCGCCGCGATCCGACGCCAGCAGTGGATTGATGTCCACCTCGCGAATTTCAGGCTGTTCGATGACGAGTCGGCTGAACTGCACAATGGCATCTTCAAGCAAAGCCATATTTGCGGGCGGCCTGCCGCGCACACCATGTAAGGCCTTGAATATGCGGGTCTGTTCCATCATGCGGCGGGCGAGCGTGCTGTTAAGCGGCGGCAATGCAAGTGACCGATCTCGAATGATTTCCACAAGCTGGCCGCCGGCCCCAAAAACGATTACCGGCCCCAACTGCGAATCTACCGTGCTGCCCAGCAGCAGTTCGTAGCCATCCGTGCGAATCATAGGCTGAACCGTTACGCCTTCAAAAGCTTCGGCACCGCCATGCTTATGGGCGGCTTGCTTGATTGCGTCAAATGCCTCGGCAACATGCGCCTCGGACTGAAGGTTCAAACGAACGCCGCCGACGTCGCTTTTATGGGTGATCTTATGGCTGAGCAACTTCAGCACGACTGGAAACCCTATAGTCTTGGCTGCCTGAATAGCCTCGGCTGGAGTTTTTGCTGTGCGTGTTTGTGCAATGGGTATGCCATATGCGGCCAGGAGTTGTTTGGCCTCCGGCTCCGTCAGGATGGTGCGCCCATCGCGTCGCACCGCGGCGATAATTTCCGCGGCTGTGGCGCTGCATTGAGGCAATTGTTCCGAAACCGTTGTTGGAGTTTCATAGATTCCACGAAGGGCGTAGCTCCAACGCCACATGAAATTGAATGTTCGCGCCGCCAAATCAGGGTATTCAAAGACTGGGATACCAGCGGCGTTGAGCCGTGCCGCCCCCGCAGCCACTTGGTCGCCTCCCATCCAACTGGCAAGAACCGGCTTTTGGGCGCCGGTGGCCAGCTTACAGATAAGATCAGCTGTAGCGGTTGCGTCGGTCATGGCCTGCGGCGTAAGCACAACAAGAACACCATTGGACTCGTTATCTTCAATAGCCAACTGGGTTGCGGCCGCATACCGCTGGGCATCGGCGTCGCCGAGCACATCAATGGGATTGGCGTGGCTCCATTGCGGTGGAAGCGTCTCGTTTAGTTTAGCGATGGCGTCGGGGCTTAGGGCAGTAAGCTCGCCACCTCCAGTAATGAGTGCATCAGTTGCGAGCACGCCAGGCCCACCTGCATTGGTGACTATTGTAAGTTTGCGCCCGGACGGTCGTGGCTGCTTTCCCAAGACCTCTGCCATCGAAAACAGGTCTTCGATTGAATCCACGCGCAGCACCCCTACGCGCCTAAAGGCTGCCTCTATGGCATCGTCGCTGCCGGCAAGCGACCCGGTGTGAGAGACAGCGGCTTTAGCGGCCGCATCGGTACGGCCTGCCTTAATTACGATGATGGGTTTGGAGAGAGCGACTTCCCTCGCCGCCGATAGAAACGCACGCGCGTCGCCAATGCTTTCAATATACATGACAATACTGCGTGTGTGCGGATCGTCGCCAAAATAATCCAATAAGTCGCCAAAGCCGACATCCAGCATCGAGCCTATTGAGATAAACGCACTGAAGCCGACGCTTTCGCGTAGACTCCAGTCGAGCACGGCCGTGCATAAGGCGCCGCTTTGGCTGATAAACGCAACGGAGCCTGGACGTGCCATGGCATGGGCGAAGGAGGCGTTAATTCCCGATGGCGGACACATCAGACCCAGACAGTTAGGCCCGATGAGACGAATGGAGTGTTCGCGGGCCGCAGCCAAGGCTTTTTCAGCCAAGGCTACGCCGTCCGGCCCTGCTTCTTTAAAACCGGCGGATATAACTATGACGCATCCGATGCCCGCAGCGCCACATTCGGCTATAAGCTTGGGCACGGTTGCCGCTGGGGTCGTAATGACAGCCAGATCCGCCTGTATAGGCAATTCCGCCACGTTTGGGTAGGCACGAATGCCGAGCACGCTGGGACGCTTAGGGTTTACCGGCAGCACTGCGCCGCCAAATGGGCTTGCAATAAGGTTCCGAACCACTGCTTGCCCAACGCTGCCGGGCTTTTCAGTAGCCCCAATGACGGCGACATTTTTGGGTGTAAAAAACGCATCCAGTGCATGGCGCTGGCGTCGCCAGATGGCCCGCGCTGGATCAAGTGCGCCGTTTATGGAAGGACTGCTTGTCATACCACTATCTCCTATTACGGTCTGAACCTCCCGGTTCTCACATTCCTATGATAAACAATTGGTCGCATGCTAACATCGGGGAAAGTCCTAGGAGCCACTTGGTAGAAAACAGGGGGCTTGTCTCGGATAATTGCCGGGCTGTATAGCGACGGAATAATACGTTGTAGGCGTAAGGCATTGTAGCTGGCGGCGATTGACTGGTTCGCGGAGTAGAAAGGCTTATGGCCATACACATGACGAAAGCTGTAAAGGGCTGGCTTCTTCAATTTCGATTGCGACTGTTGCAACGGTTAACCCGCTGGGGCGTTCGTGAACAAACGTTGCTTGTGATGCTGAGTTTTCTGGTGGGGGTGCTCAGCGGAGGAGCAACCTGGCTGTTCAAGGTATGTACAACTTTTGTAGAGCGCAACTACATGCGACCTTTGGCCTTGGTGTCGCATGCAACATCGCAGCCGGCTTTTTGGATTCTACTACCTCTGATTCCGGCCGGCGGGGCGGTTATGCTTGTTTTGTGGCGACGACTTTGGCCCAGGCGTGATGCACGGCTCGATGGGCTGGCGGGGGTGCTCTACTCGCTCACGCGCGAGTCAGGGCGATTACGATTTGCCCTTGGCCTTGAAACAATGATAGGCAGTGCGTTAACCATTGGCTCCGGCGGCTCCGCGGGGCCGGAGGCCCCCATTGCGGTTATTGGATCGTCCATCGGCTCGACGGTCGCGGCTATGGTCGGCATTTCGCGGCGCAATATGCCGGTACTGATTGGTTGTGGTGCCGCCGGCGGCATTAGCGCGGTATTTGGTGCACCCATTGCCGGTGTACTTTTTGCAGTGGAAGTTCTGCTTCGTGATTTTTCGGTCTCTACGCTTACTCCCGTCGTAATAAGTTCAGTTGCCGCCACCACCATGTACGAGGCGATTGTAGGCTCAAAAACGACCACGGGCTTGTTTCAGATGCCGGTTCAGGGCAGCAATCTGGTGTTTACCTTTCACGAATTGCCATATTATCTTGTGCTTGGGCTATTTTGCGGTCTTCTGGCGGTTTTTTTTACGCGATGTATGGGGGCAATTGAATTGCTCTCGCAGCGGATTTCCAAAAAAGTACCCGCATTCTTTCTTCCGATCATGGGGGCGGCGCTATCCGGAGCGTGCGGTATTATTCTGCTGGCGCTGTTTTCGCACGACCCATTTCTGCATCAGCGATTTAGTGATGGTTACATCCCAATCTTTGCTGATGGCTATCCGACGATTCACCGAGCCTTGGACCCGGGTTGGTATGCCTCTGGCCATATTGTTGCCGGTCAGGCCGTGCAGCTTACCCTTGAGTTTTTAGCAGTCGTATGCTTGTTGAAGATAGTTGCCACCGCCTTTACCCTGGGTAGCGGTGGAGCTGGGGGTGTATTTGCGCCGGCGCTATTTATCGGTGCAACCGGTGGCGGCGCTCTGGGCATTATTTTACATCATTACAGCGCTGCCATAGATCCGACGAGTTATGCTCTGGTGGGCATGGGCGCCGTTTTAGCCGCAGCCACGCAGGCTCCACTGACGGCAATTATACTTTTGTTTGAACTTACGCGCAATTATGGCGTTATGCTGCCGGCAATGTTGGCGACAGTCACCGCCACCGTGTGCCAGCAGTTTGTGGTCGGTGAAAGTCTTTATACACTTCCGCTGCGGCACATGGGCGTAAAGCTTGGATCGGCAGTGGGCATCAGCGCAATGCAGCGCCTTACGGTTGACCAACTTACGCTTGATAAGGCTGACTTGGCTCGACCTGATGAACCACTTTCGAGCATTCTTGATCGCAGTCATGCCAGTGATATCAATGATTTTGTTGTGACTGATTCTGCAGGGCATTACCTTGGCATGCTGACTATCAATGAATTGAAAATCGTGATGCTGGAGCCGGAATCCGCGCCGTTGCTTCTGGTTGGAGAAGTGGTTCGGACGGATATTCCTCCTCTACGATCCACAACGCCGCTGGATGTCGCTTTGGAAATGTTTTCGCGTCATGAAGTAGCGCGTCTTCCCGTTTTAGACAACCCAGTAGGGCATAAAGCATCCGTCATCCGGGGGCTGCTCTCGCGAGCAGAATTGATGCGCCGCTATTATCGCGAAATGGGTGGGTAGTAAATGCAGCACGGCAACTTGCCCTGGCGAGCGACTTATCGAGTAAGCACCGAACGCCGGCCTGAACTAAGCCAATAGTACACGGTTTGTACCCGGTAGGTCGGTTCGGCCCCGGCAGACGGCTTTGCTTTGACAATGGGCTTACCAATAACTTCAATTTGATCGCCGGGCGCCAGACAGTTAAACATTTGTGTTGGGCTCAGCCGAAACTTGCCTCCATATGTATCCGCAGTGGTAACAGACGCATAACGCAGCACCCATTGCGACGCATTAGAACGGCTATGCTCAAGCCGTCCAAAAACCACCGAATAATCCGATGTGTGCCAACCAGGTTGCCCGGGCGGATAGTTTTCCAACTCGCCGCAACCGAGGGCCAGCAGGCAACAAATTACCAAGACCGTTGCCCGCAGTTGTCGAGTCCAGTTGTTTAAGAGTTTTAGATGAAGCATCCTTACCACCCGATTCACACAATCATTGTTCAGCACCCGCAACTCTGGGCGTCAAGCCATCAGCTTGCCGCCTCGCCCACTGTATGCACGCTTAGACTGTTGGTTGCCCCTGCGGTGCCCAGGGGCGATCCGGCTGCAATTAAAATTCTCTCGCCGGGCTGTGCCCATCCAAAACGCTTGACCAAATCATCCACCATGCCGGGCAAATCGTCAAAGTGACGCGGTATATCCATGCGCATCGGCATAACGCCATAGTACAGCGCCATGCGGCGAACCGCAGCGGGGTCTGTTGAGAGCGCAACCACATGCATCGGCAGCCGGTTTTTGGAAAGGTATCGGGCGGATCCGCCCGCCTGGGACCATACTACCACCAGCCGCGCGTTGATATCTTTGGCTATGAGCCTGGCGCCGTGGGCGATCGCCGCCGTGCGGTGGTGCGTAAGTTGGAGCAATTTAGGGGGTTCAACTTCGATGTTATGTTGCACCATATAACGCTCGGTGCGCTCCGCAATGTCGCGCAGCGTTTGTACGGATTCAAGCGGATATTTTCCGACAGCTGTTTCGCCGCTGAGCATAACTGCATCGGCGCGGTCGAGAATGGCATTGGCTACATCAGAGACCTCAGCCCTTGTCGGCGATGGATTATCCAACATGGACTGAAGCATTTGCGTGGCAACAATTGCCGGTTTTCCGGCATCGTGGGCGGCAGCCACAATCTGTTTTTGAATCAGCGGAACAGAGGTCAGTTCCATTTCGACGCCCATGTCACCGCGAGCCACCAGCACGCCATCTGCGGCGTCGAGAATCGCGGGAAGATCGTCCACCGCCTGGGGCATTTCAATTTTAGCTATTATGTCAATATTGGAACGCCGCCGATCCAGAAATTGTCGTACCGCATTTATGTCATCGCTTGATCGGACGAATGAGAGTGCGATGTAGTCGAGGTCTTGGTTAACGGCCCAGTCGAGGTCTGTCCAGTCCTTATCGGTAATACTGGGTATGCTCAGGCGTGTGTTGGGAAGATTCAGGCCTTTATTGCTTTGAATAAGCCCGCCATGCGTAACCTGGCAGATGATTCTGCCCGGCAGTTTGTCCACCACCAGCATTCGGATCATGCCATCATCAATGAGCACCTTTTGCCCAATCTGAACGTCATCCACGAGGCAGGGGGTATTGGAGCTTAGGATGCCGTTGGCGCCGATTACGTCATCGCGCTGTATCGTAATTTGATCGCCCGTCGCGGCCTGCATGCCGCCGTCGGCAACTTTGCCGAGGCGTATTTTGGGTCCGCAGAGATCGCCCATGACGGCAACCGGGTACTGACTTTGCGCCTGGCGGACGGTCTGCAGGTATTGCAGTCGCGTTTCGACCGATCCATGGGAAAAATTCAGCCGCGCAATGGTTACTCCGGTGTGAGCCATTTGGTTGAACAGTTCCGGGTTGGCGCAAGCCGGTCCCAGCGTGGCAACAATTTTGGTTTTTGTACAGTTCAGCATGTTTGTAAAACTAACCTTCGCTGCAAGGCGCTCCCGTCCCCAGCGGTTGCGCATGTGTTCGGCTGCTCCTCGGCCAGTTGCTCCTGCGTGTCATTGTAGTTGCTTCTGAGCGCCGAGCCTAGCGGTTACGTCATTGCGCCTTATGCCCCGGACGCATTGCCCCAAAAATCAGCTTCTTCCAAGCATCCGCTAAGTTTTGACCTGGGGTTTGATGGCGGCAATCGCTAACTCCTGCAATTGCCGAGGCTCGACGGGGGAGGGAGCCTCTGTCATAAGATCACTTCCACTCTGGGTTTTGGGAAATGCTATAACCTCGCGGATGCTTGCGCGGTTGAGCATGAGCATGATTAAGCGATCAAGACCCAGCGCAATGCCGCCATGAGGAGGCGCTCCAAAGCGCAACGCATCGAGGAGAAAGGCGAACTTCTTTTGTGCCTCATCCGGGCTGATCCCCAGAAGTGAAAAAATCTGCGATTGCACCTCCCGCTGGTGAATACGGATTGACCCACCGCCAATTTCAATGCCGTTAAGCACAATGTCGTATGCTTTCGCCCGCACCTTTTCGGGATTGGTTTTGAGTAAATGCAGGTCTTCATCCAAAGGGGCTGTGAAAGGATGGTGCCGCGCGATATATCGGCCGGCCGCTGCGTCATGTTCAAAGCTCGGAAAATCAACAATCCATAAAAAGTCGTGCCTGTCGGCCGGAATCATGTTGAGTTGACGCGCCAGCGATTGGCGAATTTCACCCAACACGCGCCAGGCTACTTCCTGCTTGTCGGCAACAGACAGCAGCAGGTCGCCATCCGCTGCACGGGTCAGGCGGCGGAGTTCCTGTTGCTGCTCGGTCGTAAGAAATTTGGCGATCGGTCCGCCCATGTTTCCAGCACCTGCTTCACCGCCGAGTTTGATCCAGGCAAGCCCTTTGGCTCCGAGTTTTTTGGCTTCTTCTGTCAAGGCATCGAGTTGCTTACGCGAGAGGCTGCCGCCACCGGGAACCGCAATCATTTTTACGCAGCCGCCGCCAACCGCAGCATCGCGGAAAACGGCAAACTGGCTTTGCGCAGCCCAATTGCTTACGTCAGTCAATTCCATGCCAAAGCGCGTATCAGGGCGATCTATGCCAAAGCGATCCATGGCCTCCTGCCAACTCATGCGTTTAAAGGGGGTATGCAATTCAATTCCCAGTACTTCCCGCCAGAGTCGCGCAATCAAGCCGGTAATTAGCTCAATAACATCCTCTCGTTCGACAAAGCTCATTTCCAGATCAAGCTGGGTGAACTCAGGTTGCCGGTCGGCGCGCAGGTCCTCATCTCGAAAGCAGCGGGCAATCTGCATATAGCGATCCATACCGCCCACCATCAGTACCTGCTTAAACAACTGAGGGCTTTGAGGCAAGGCATAAAATTGTCCTGCGTGCAACCGCGAGGGCACTAAAAACTCGCGAGCGCCTTCGGGTGTGCTTTTGTACAGGATGGGCGTTTCGATTTCTAGAAAGCCGTGCTGATCGCAGTAGTCGCGCATGATTTTCACCACGCGATGGCGTAGCACCAGGGCCTCGGTCATGGGGCGGCGGCGCAGGTCCAGATAGCGATACTTAAGTCGTGTGTCTTCATTGACAACATCATGGCCGGTTGGAGAAAAGGGAACCGCATCAGCTTTGTTGATAAGCTCGGCTCGCTCCACGATGACTTCAATGCGGCCAGTTGGCATTTTGGGGTTGATGGCCGTGCCTGCACGGGTTGTCACTCGGCCTTGTATGCCGGCCACATCCTCGTTGCGAAGCTGTCGGCCGATGGCATACGCGTCGGCATGCTCTGGATGAAAAACCGCCTGTGTCACGCCCCATCGGTCGCGCAGGTCTACAAAGACGACGCCGCCATGATCGCGATACGAGTTGACCCATCCGGTAAGCGTTACTTGTTTACCGGCATCTTGTTCGCGGAGTTCTCCGCAGTTATTGGTGCGTTTGAGTTGCAAAGACTGTTTCCTTTCAATGAGGTCTACCGGTTGCCACAGGCATGCCGGGATTGCCTACCCGATACGCGCAATGTACCAATGGCAAACAACTGGGCGGTATTCTACCCGTTACACGCTTTGCGTCACGCGATTGCGGCTTGAGCGGCTACGGGTTGTTGGCGGGTGGTTTAGCTGGGCCGACAACCCAATGAAGCACCACTGGCAGGGCAGGCTCCCCTTGGAGGGAATACGAACCGTATTCGCCGGGTTTTGCACCGGGAACCCATTCCCAGATAAACGCGCCGGCAAAGAGTTTTGGAGAAATTCCTCGCCAGACGCCTGCAAAGGCTTCATAGGCGCGCCGCTGTTCGTTGGGGTCCATGGGGCCGGTACCAAGGTAATCCCACGGGGCCATAATTGTGTTTTGTAGATTATCCCAGCCAATTTCCGTAAAAAACATCGGTTTATGATGCTGCTGGGCAAACCTTAAAACTTGGCGTTTTACCGGTTGCCATGCGCGCTCGATGTGCTCTACGCTGTAACCGGGATGGCGGGCGAGCTGATAATAGGCGTTCATTCCGATATAATCGAGCTTATTCCATATTCGGACATATTGGTAGTGATCCCAGTTGGCGCTGTAAGTTAGCTTGCCATGAAAGCGTTCGCGAGCGTCGTGGACAATGCGCAACCACTGGTTTTCAAACTTTTCTGTCGTCAGCAGTTCGCTCCCAACAGAGAAAATGGCCGCATGCCCTAGCTGTGCGGCACGGGCGCATATTTTGATGTACCGCCGATAGCTTGCGAACCACGTATTCCAGTTGGCTGGCTTAATCGCACCGCGCCACTCATCGCCTACGGCGTTATCAATCAGAAAAATTGGCATCACCATCGTACGGAAGTGATGTTTGCGGGCATACAGCAGAAGATTTACCATGTTCGCGGGGGATGGCAGCACTGCCTTGTTCCAATAAATGCGATTGCTGGTTACATGTTTCATGTGTGCCTGAAAAACGATATTGAGCCAGCGAATACCATAACTTTCCAGCGTAACCATGGAGTGTTTGTAGGCGGCTAAATGTTCAGGATCGCTGATCTGCATTGAAACCCCCCGGATTGGAGGTAGCGCGCCGCTGGCACGGGTCAGCGCCAGGCTTGCCTTGTATGGTTGAGCGATAGCCCCCCTTGTAATCGCCAATACAAGGCCAAGAAATGCGATTGCGGTCAGCAGTCGTTTTGAATGAGAAGAACTCAAATGCTTGCTCCTGTTATGCAGGCAAGCATTGTGCGGGAGGAGGACGAGAGATGCAAGATGCTGCAAGCAAAATTTGCGGCAGGAAGATCGCTGGATCGTCGCTGAGAACGATCAGAAATGCGGGAAAGCCCAGCGATGTGAAATGCCCACCTGTGAGCAGATGCGGCGCCTGCAAGTTGGCCCGCTGGCCAAATCGGCATTATGGCAAGGAGGGTAATGGCATTTAATAAGTGCAAAGGTTTTTCTATTACGCAACAAAGCGTATGCCTCGACTGTCGCTTTACACGGGCAAGCTAACTCGCGGTCACAGCACTTGATTATTAGTTGGCCACCCCTAAATCTTCCAGAAGCTGTCCACGACTTCCCAATAAAATCGTCATAGACGCCGTGCCACTTTTGTCGGCAAGCAGAGCTTTTACAGCCGCTTTACCCGCTTTGCGAAATGCAAATGCCAATTTTCTCGCGGGGGCGTAGAGATGGCGATCGTGCTGCAGGCCGGCTGGCAGCCCATCGAGTGCGGCGATTGCCTGTGAAACATTGCCCGATGCAACTTGTTGTTTGGCTTCTGCAATGGTGCTTGCCACCTGCGTGCGTAAAATTTCAATAGTGGGATGGTCCTTTAGCGCGTGGCGAATAGCCGTTCCCAAGCCTTCTGGAAAGCCACGAAAAAGTACGCGTCCATTAGGACCAATAAGGAACGTTTGAGGTATTGCATTTACGCCCCATGCCTTTGCTATGGGGCTGCCCCAAGCGAGAGCTTGGCATACCTGCGGCCAGACAATTCCTTTTTGCTTGGCGACCGCCTGCATGGTCGGAATGTCTGAATCAAGGCTTACACCCACAAACCCAACTCCTTCGGGTGCATATTTCTTGTACAGTTTGACGATGTGGGGGACCTCCATCATGCAGGGATGGCACCAGGTAGCCCAAAAATCTACAACCAGCAAATGCCCTTTAAGCTCGGGCGTGGTAATCAACATGCCATTGGTGGTGTGCAACGCCAGATGTAGTTTATCGCCGACCTGCACATTGGCCTGTGCAGCGCTCGCCCAAACGAAGGCCAACATTGTACCAGCGAATATTTTCAGCATTAATTTAAATTTTAGGTCAAAAGATAGCCGCGACGTTAGATTCAGTAATTTCATATGCATGCCTCCGAAAAGAAACCGCCCAAGCAAGCAACGCCGGGCAAGCAATAGTCTACCAAACTGCATCCTGCTGGAAAAGCCAGATGCAATACGTTGGCCGGCCGATGTTGCGGCATGTTTTGTGCCCGCGTCTGGTGTCACATTTGGCAACACTGCATACAAAGTGGTAGGCTTGTCCCTGGATTTGCTTCAGGCGGTGATGTTGCGGCGGTGCAGCGCGGTGCTCAATGACTTTTGGGTATCGCGTGCGGCCAAGGAAGGGGTAGATCAACCTGTGCGTAAAATCCAATCCATTAAAAACAGCGAGCTTGGCGAGTCGTCATCGTGCGCCCCGTCGTCAACTGTCGTTGCCCGCAGGCCGACCGTTATATTGGTGTTGAATGGTGGATCCTCCAGCATCAAGTTTGCGGTCTATAGGGCTGGATCGGGGCATGTACGACTTCTTTGGGGAGAGTTGACTCATATCGGAGAGCGAGATGCCAAACTCACAATTCAGATGCACGCGAGTTTTATCAATGCATGTAACGCGACTTATTCGGCAACAAGCCGCACTATACGAGGCGCCAAGTCACGCGAATCTGCGCGTCTGCTGCTTGCCGCAATTGCCGCCCGGCTTTGTGGATACACGGTTGTAGCCGTGGGCCATCGCGTGGTGCATGGGGGCATTTATCTGGCAGGCCACCAAAAGATTACCGCACGCGTGTTGACTTTACTTAAACGCAGTATTCCCATTGACCCGGCTCATTTGCCGCTGGAAATTGCCCTGATTGAAGCAGCCAGGAGTCAGTTTTCAAGAGCGTTTCAATATGCCTGCCTCGACAGTGCCTTTCATGAGCACTTGCCGCGCGATGCGCAGCTGTTGCCTATTCCACGGCGGTATACCAGAGATGGTTTACGCCGGTTTGGTTTTCATGGCCTGTCATACGGCTATCTCATGCAAGAGCTGTTGCGATGCGGCGGTACGGCTGCGGTCGGCGGTCGCGTCCTGCTTGCGCATCTTGGTGCTGGTTCCAGCATGGCGGCTGTGAAGGCGGGCAGGCCGCTGGACACAACCATGGCGTTTACACCGACTGCTGGGCTGGTGATGGCTACTCGTCCCGGCGACTTGGACCCGGGGTTGTTGGTATATCTGATGCGGGCTTATCCACATCTCAAGACTGCGGCTGCAATGGACCTCTTTATCAATACTGAATGCGGGATGTTTGGAATATCGGAAAGCACGGGCGATATGCAGACCTTGCTGTCAATCGCGAGCCGAGATATTCGAGCTGCCGATGCGATTAATCAATATGTATATGCTGCCCGCAAAAATCTAGGTTCGATGGTGGCGGTAATGGGAGGGCTGGATACTTTGGTGTTTTCCGGCGGAATTGGTGAACATGCGACCGCGATAAGAGCGCGTATATGCGCCGGCTTGGAATTTTTGGGGGTAAAAATTGATCAACGTGCAAACCGACTCAGGAAGGCCATCATTTCAACATCATCATCCAAGGTAACAGTGCGTGTGATCCCGACGGACGAGGAGCGTTTTATGATTGATATTATTACCGACGCCTTGTCGGTCGGAAGGAACTCTGCGTAAACGGCGAATTGCCAGCGAACGATGAAAGGAACCATATATGACCAAAACTCCGCGACACCCAAGCAAGAAACGTCGAACTGCCCGGGGTAAAGATCGGATTGCTTCGATTCTGCCTTTGGCGAATCCATTCGCTATTGTAGATGCATGGTGGCGGGCGGCCAATTATTTATCGGTTGGGCAAATTTATCTCTACGACAATCCGCTGTTGAAGGAGCCACTGTCTGTAGATCATATAAAGCCACGATTGCTGGGCCACTGGGGCACGACACCGGGGCAAAACTTTATTTATGCGCACCTCAACCGGATCATCAAAGAACGCAATGTGAATATGATTTATATTTCCGGCCCGGGTCACGGCGGCCCGGCCGTAGTGGCCAACACCTATCTCGAGGGAACCTACAGCGAGGTGTATCCGGAAATAACCCAAGACGAACTTGGCATGAAAAAGTTATTCCGCCAATTCTCGTTTCCGGGGGGCATTCCGAGTCATGTTGCGCCAGAGACTCCCGGCTCAATCCATGAAGGCGGCGAGCTTGGCTATTCATTAAGCCATGCTTATGGCGCGGTGCTCGATAATCCAACCTTGATTGCCGCCTGCGTCATTGGCGATGGCGAGGCTGAAACCGGTCCTTTGGCGACGGCGTGGCATACCAATAAGTTTATCAATCCCGCCACAGATGGGGCGGTGTTGCCGATTCTGCACCTGAATGGATTTAAGATTTCCAACCCGACGGTGCTCGCCCGTATCAGTCGCAAAGAGCTTAGGCAGTTGCTTATTGGCTATGGCTATCACCCCTATTTTGTCGAAGGAAATGACCCCAAAAAAATGCACCCTCTCATGGCCCGTACGCTTGATGCTGTATTTGATGACATCGCCAGGATTCAATCGGCTGCGCGAGGCCGCAACCGGGCCGCTTCACCGCGCCCGGCCTGGCCCATGATCGTTCTCGCAACGCCTAAAGGGTGGACGGGGCCCAAAGTTGTTGACGGTCAATTAGTAGAGGGTACGTTTCGTGCTCATCAAGTGCCGTTGGCTGAACCAAGAACCAATCCCAATGATCTGCGCGAGCTTGAACAATGGCTCAAAAGCTATCGAGCCGAGAATCTTTTTGAGCCGGACGGACGAATGATAAAACAACTGAAGTCTCTGGCGCCGCGCGGCGTACGCCGCATGAGCGCCAATCCGCACGCCAACGGTGGTGCGCTGCTGCAAGAGCTTCGGCTTCCCGATTTTCGTGATTACGGAGTTAAGGTGTCGGCACCGGGTGCGTCTATCGCCGAAGATACGCGCGTGCTTGGTAGCTTTTTGCGCGATGTGGTGCGTCTTAATGTAAGCACTCGCAACTTTCGAATCTTTGGTCCCGATGAAACTTTGTCAAATCGTCTGGGCGCTGTGTTTGAGGTCACTCGCCGCCAGTGGGATGCGACGGTCAACGCTTCGGACGAGTTCTTAGCTCCCGACGGCCGCGTTATTGAAATGCTTAGCGAGCATCAGTGCCAAGGGCTGCTTGAGGGGTATCTTCTTACCGGACGCCATGGACTGTTCAACAGCTACGAGGCATTTATTCATATTGTGGATTCCATGTTTAATCAACATGCCAAATGGCTTAAGGTTACCAACGGCTTGCCATGGCGACGCAAAATAGCCTCATTGAATTATTTGTTGGCGTCACATGTGTGGCGTCAGGATCATAACGGCTTTACGCATCAAGACCCCGGCTTTATTGATCATGTAGTCAATAAAAAGGCTGATATTGTGCGGGTATATCTCCCACCTGATGCCAATTGCCTCTTGTCGGTGATGGATCACTGCCTGCGAAGCCGGCAATATGTCAATGTTGTGGTCGCCGGCAAACACCCCGCGCCGCAGTGGCTGAATATGGATGCAGCCGTGAAACACTGCGCTGCCGGTCTTGGTATATGGGAGTGGGCAAGCAGTGATCGCGCTGGCTCGCCGGACGTGGTGCTCGCGGCCGCCGGTGATGTGCCGACGCTCGAAATTCTGGCTACGGTCAAAATACTGCGCAAGTACCTGCCGACGCTTGCCATCCGCGTCGTCAACATTGTTGACATTATGCGTCTGCAGCCGCCGGAGGAACATCCGCATGGGCTTGGCGACCATGACTTTGACGCCTTATTTACAACGGATAAGCCGATTATTTTTGCGTATCACGGCTATCCCTGGCTGATTCACCGGCTGACTTACCGGCGGCATAATCACCATAATCTGCATGTTCGCGGCTACAAGGAGGAAGGCACCATCACCACACCATTTGATATGGCGGTGCTTAACGACCTTGATCGTTTTCATCTGGCGATAGATGTGATCGAGCGTTTGCCTCAGCTTGGTGCTGCGGCTGCCTATATAACACAAGAATTACACGAAAAGCTCGTCGAGCACCGCCGCTATATCACGCAGTATGGGCAGGATATGCCTGAGATTCGCAATTGGGTGTGGGAGACAGATACCTCGCCGTAGTAGTATATGTTGAGCAAGTGGTTCCGCATGAATCGTTGACCTGCGGGCGATTGAGCCTGACTGCAAACAGGAGTATTTGTTGACTGAATCAGATTTACCGTGGATGGTGTTGGTGCGACATGGCGAAACCGAGTGGTCGCGTTTGGGCAAACATACCGGCCGGACTGATTTGCCGCTGACCGACCAGGGGCGGAGACGAGCGATTGCGCTTGCCGCGCGGCTGAAACTTTTGGCATATCAACAGGTATGGGTAAGTCCTCTGCAGCGAGCCAAAACCACCTGCGAACTGGCAGGTTATGGCTTGCAAGCTCAAGCGGTATCGGACCTGCTTGAATATGACTATGGCTTGTACGAGGGAAAAACCACGGCTGAAATTCGTGCAACACATCCTGGTTGGCGATTGTTTCATGATGGCTGCCCGCAAGGTGAATCAGTGGCGGATATTGCCGCCCGGGCCGATCGTTTGGTTTCACGGCTCAAGGCAGCCACGGGCAATATTCTTATATTTTCAAGCGGGCATTTGCTGCGAATGCTGGCTGTACGTTGGCTGGCGCTGCCTCCGGCGGCCGCGGAGGGCCTGCTGCTTGATACGGCATCGGTGAGTATGTTGGGCTATGACCGCCATCGAGATGTGCCGGCAATTAAGCTCTGGAACGTAAGTGATGGCTCTGGGCTGGCAATTAGCCACGTCATTTGAGCTTGAATAAATACACCGCTATGCCAATGCCAATCACCGCCATCACCAAAGCCACCACCATAGCTAACTGCCAACGGATAGGGGCGGCGGGGCGGCCGCTCTCCAGCGAGCGAATGGTTCCTAAAAAGCGGAAGGCGGCGGCAATATTGACCGCAACGCCAAGCAATACCAGCGCAACACCAATCCAGACGGAGAGTGATTGATTGGTAGAAACTTTGATATGTACATCGCGGAGTTCGGCGAGCTTGCGGAGAAACAGTCCAAACTTTGCCACCACAAAGCCGAAGCCCATAAGGGCCAAGCCAGTGCGAATCCAAGCCAGCACGGTTCTCTCGGCGGCCATTGCCGTGTTGGCATCATAGGGTTTTTGAGGCTCTGTCATAGATTTGGATTGTATCGTAAAGATACTTTTGGCAGAAATGCGAAATCTGGGGGTGGGGTAATGCCCATAATTCCGCGAATTTGAAAAATCTTATCAGAGTCCTTGTCAAAGCAGCTTGCGATGGAGTATACTTGCCACTCTAGAAAAATCGCATGAGGACCATGCTGGCGCGTGCTGGCGGTATCCTGGCGCGATAGTACTGTTAGAAGGGTGCCCTTTCGCATGATCACAACCGAAAAGAAGTTGGAAGTTATTTCCAAAACCCGGATTCACCAAACGGACACAGGCTCTGCGGAAATTCAAATAGCGCTGCTCACGGAGCGCATCAATGAACTGACGGTTCATCTGCAAACGCATAAAAAAGATTTTTCGTCGCGCCGCGGATTGCTCAAGATGGTCGGTAAGCGCTCGAGCTTGCTAAAATACCTGACGCGCACCGATCCGCAGCGTTATCAAAACATTATTACACGCCTTGGATTGCGTAAGTAAATTGCCTATGACCGCGACCTGTGCTCAAGCGTTTGGTTCCGCTCCCGCCTGCCTGGCGGGTTGTGGCGACTTTGAGCGTTGTTTGTGGTTAGGGCCGGCAGTGAATCGGAAAAATTGTGTTGGGCTATTGCGCGGAACCAGATTGGCTGGTTCCTTGACGACGATTGCCTGACGTTGTGTGTTGGTCTCCGTAAAATAGGTAGGACAATATGGCTCTCGTAAAAGTTGAAAAAAACATCAATGGTCGCCCGCTTACCATCGAAACCGGACATCTTGCCAAGCAGGCGGATGGAGCGGTACTGGTGCGCTATGGCGACACCGTCGTGCTGGCAACGGTTGTGTCGTCAGACCCGCGGCCAGGTACCGATTTTTTTCCGTTGACGGTTGATTATCGTGAAAAAACCTCGGCTGCCGGTAAATTTCCCGGCGGCTTTATCAAGCGTGAGGGACGTCCCTCCACCAAAGAAACGCTTACCGCCCGCATGATAGACCGTCCCATTCGGCCGCTCTTTCCCGCCGGCTATTTCGATGAAGTGCTCATCCAGGTGATGGTGCTCTCGGCCGATGGCCAAAACGACCCGGATGTGCTGGCCATGATCGGTGCGTCTGCGGCGCTAAGCATCAGCAGCGTTCCATTTGAAGGCCCGATAGGTGCCGTGCGAATTGGCCGCGTGGATGGCAAATTCGCCATCATGCCCACCACGGCCGATCTCGACTCGTCCGACTTGGATCTTCTGCTTACCGGCACAGATGACGCCGTTAACATGATTGAAATCGGCGCCCGAGAAATTCCCGAGCAAACCGTTCTTGACGCCATTGATCTTGGTCATGGCATTATCCGTGAACTTACTGCCATGCAGAAAGAGCTGGTCACGAAAGCCGGCAAGCCCAAGGTATGTCCGCTTCATGGCCCGTCCGAAACGTTGGTAAACGCTGTCGCGGCGTTTCATGGTGAGCTCCTAGCCGCCAAGCAGATACCCGGCAAGCAGGCTCGCAATGACGCCGTCGCCGCTGTGAAAACTAAGCTGGTAACGCAACTGACCGCAGCTGGTGCGGATGGCAAGCCGGCCAACGATCCTCTGCAGGTGAACATGGCGTTTTCCATGCTGGAAGAGAAGGTGGTGCGCGAATTGATTGCTGCCGGCAAGCGTTCTGACGGACGCGATAGCGTAACTATTCGACCTATTTCATGTGAAGTGTCTGTGCTGCCGCGAACCCACGGTTCGGCAATCTTTACCCGTGGCGAGACGCAGGCTCTGGTTACCACAACGCTTGGCACCGGTGACGATGAACAAATTGTTGACGGTCTTGGCGAAGAGTACTCCAAAAAATTTATGCTTCACTATAACTTCCCGCCATTTTCAACCGGCGAAGTTAAGCGCATCATGGGGCCTGGCCGCCGCGAAATAGGCCACGGCGCGCTGGCCGAGCGGTCACTGGAGCCGGTGCTTCCCAGTCCAGAACAGTTTCCGTATGTTGTTCGACTGGTATCCGACATTCTTGAATCAAACGGCAGTTCTTCCATGGCCTCGGTTTGCGGTGGAACGCTGGCGCTTTTGGATGCGGGCGTGCCGATCATTCGGCCCGTTGCCGGCATCAGCATCGGCTTGGTAAGCGATGGCGGCCGTGATATTCTGTTAACGGACATCATCGGCGAGGAAGATCACTTCGGTGATATGGACTTTAAAGTTTCGGGTACGACCGTTGGTATCACGGGCATTCAACTGGACTTGAAAATTAGAGGGCTTCGGCGAGACTTGATTGTCAAAGCCCTTGAACAGGCGCGTTCGGCCCGCTTGCTTATTCTTGAAAAAATGCTTGCCGTCATTCCCACCCAGCGCGATCAGATTTCACCATACGCTCCGCGACTGCTTACCATCCGCATCAATCCGGAAAAGATCGGCAAAGTGATTGGCCCCGGCGGAAAAACCATCAAGAAAATCGTCGAAACCACCGGCGCTAAAATTGACATTGAGGACGATGGCACCGTCTTTATTTCCGCCATGGGCATGCAGGCAGCCGAGCGAGCCCGCGAAGAAGTTGAACGCCTCACCGAGGATGTCAAGATCGGAAAGGTATATACAGGTCGCGTGACCTCAACCAAGGACTTTGGCGCGTTTATTGAAGTAACGCCGGGCGTTGACGGGCTGTGCCACATTAGTGAGCTGTCCGACAAGTTCCTGAAGAATGTAAGCGAAGCTGTTCGCGTTGGCGATGAAGTGCGCGTTAAGGTAATTGCGATTGATGACCAGGGCCGCATCAAGTTATCGCGAAAGCAGGCCATGCGCGATGAAGCCGGGGCACAGGCGCAAGGGGAACCATCCCCGGTGGCCGCTGGCTAATGCCGAAAAAGCAGGCATTTTTTCGCCTATAGGAATAATGGGAATTCGGCTTTGTAGGCTTGTATCGGTCATTGGACATTGCTAGACTCTATTGTTGGATGATGGCTCGGCTGATGCTTTCAGCTGAGCGCTGTTCGTGCGCATGCGATTGCTTAACTGCGGCTTGTCGCCTGTGCACGAAGGCAGTTTTGAGACCGAATAGGCCGACCGACTGGAAGGGTGGAAGTGTTTCCGGTTGGTGCGGCAATTCGCTGCATCGGTAATCAGTTGGATGCATTTGGTTGTTCTCGGCGTATTGAGTAACGGGGCGATTGATCGCGAATGTGGCTGATTTTGTTGTACAGCGCCGCTGTACGATCTGCTGGAAATGCGCGGGTTGCGATGTGTATCAGTAGAAGGGGGCCGCTATGCCATCAGCCGTTGTAAAATGGTTTGACTGCAGAAAAGGCTTCGGATTTCTCATCAATTCTGCGGGCGACGATATTTTTGTCCATTTTTCTGTCATCGTGGGTGATGGCTTTCGCCGGCTGCGGGACGGCGACACCGTCGAATACGAGGCTGTGCGCGGTCCAAAGGGGCTATCCGCTGTGCGCGTACTCATGCCGGCGCCGGCACCGGCGGCTGTTCAAGGCGATACGCTCATTGGCGCACCAAAGAAGCCGGCTAATCATGGCAAAGCACGGCAGAAACTGCAATCGCGCGTTGCCTGAACATTGCGTATGCCTGTTATGATGCGCACCAAGTTGGTTGTGCCTGCAGTGCTTGGTCATTGCTGAGAGCTTTTCACCATGACCACAACCATTGCCGCTGAAAACGAGTCTCCGGATCTTCGCCGTCGGCAACAAGAGGAGCGGTCGGCACGTTTACAGCAATTAGCCACTTTGGGAGAGCTTGCCGGTGGTTTAGCCCATGAACTGAAAAACCCGCTTTCGACCATCAAACTCAATCTGCAATTGCTGCTGGAAGACCTTGAAAAGCTTCCCGGAGCACAAAGCAGCATTAATCGGGCGCAGTCCGTTCGCAAGGAAGTAGACCGCCTCGTGCAATCTTTGGATGATTTTCTCCGCTTTGCCGGCCGACTGGAACTGCAGGCAGCTCCGGTAAAACTCAACACGCTGGTATCAGATATTGTTGATTTTTTTATGCCGCAGGCGCAGGCAACGCGTGTCCGGGTGCATTGCAGCCTTGCCGGTCAGGATCCCGTCTGCCGGCTTGACGTCAATCTTTTTAAGCAGGCATTGCTTAACCTGCTGCTTAACGCCCAGCAGGCTATGCCCAACGGTGGCGACCTCCTGGTACGCACACATATCGCCGGTGGATCGGCTTATCTAGACGTATCCGACACCGGTGCAGGCATCAGCCCCGAAGTAATGCCGCATATTTTCCAGGCGTGGTTTACCACCAAAAAGCGGGGGACCGGGCTGGGACTCGCCACTACGCGCCGCATCATTGAAGAACATCAAGGGCACATCACGGTCAGCAGCGATCCCGGTCGCGGCACCAACTTTCGGCTTGAACTTCCATTGATAACCGGCTCAAACGGCGGCGAGGCCTGATGTCCGGCAGGCCAAAGGTTACTGCTGGAGGATATGCGGCAGGGGCAATGCGTTTTGCGTAAGCGCTTGCTGCTCCGTGGCGGCGGGCACGATGTATTTCTCCGCACCCAAAGACCGCAAAGCTGATTGAAGCGAGCGGCTATTCGCGGTATACGCAGCGGCTGGTGCAGGTTTCTTCGACGGTAACGGTACTGAGCATGGGCAGGTTGGCTTTGAGTCTCCGCCAAATCCAGCGGGCGAGATTTTCGCTTGTAGGGTTTTCGAGACCGGCGATTTCGTTAAGGTAACGATGATCGAGTTGGTCCATCAGTGGGGCAAATGCCGCCTTGATGTCGCCAAAGTCCATGAGCCAGCCGGTATGAGGAAGCACGGGGCCGCTTACCTCGATAATGATGCGAAAGGAGTGTCCATGCAGCCGGGCGCACTTGTGTTCAGCCGGTGCCATGGGCAGCCTGTGGGCGGCCTCAAAGCGAAATTCCTTCTGCAGGGTAACAGGAAATGACTCGTCCATGCGTGCAAATTAATCCCAATTGGTGCCGTGGTTGTTTACTGCTTTTCGGAGGCTACCCGCAGCGCCCCCAGCCGATCGCGTGCGTCACGAAAGTCAATGTCCCATTGGGTGATGCGACTGTATATCTTTTCGGCTTCAGGCAACTCACGAATCTGTTCGAGCGCTCGCGCAAGCCAATAGTGCAGTTCTTTGCTGCGGGCATCCCCTGTTTCCGCTAAATCGTAGCTTTCAATGGCGCGGCGCAGCGTATCCACGGCTTCGCGGTACATTTTTTGCTCCAGAAAGCATCGGCCCAGCAGATGCAAGGCCTCAGCTCGATGGCGTGGATGTGTTTGCGCCTGCTGAAAAGCTTTGATGGCTTCATCAAAGCGACGTGCGCGGTAAAGCCGATAGCCGTATTCGTAAAGCACGCCCATATCGGTGGGGAAGTGCAGCGTGCGCTCGTGATACTCCTCAGTTTCAAACTTAAGTCGCTCGGCTTCAACCTTCTGCAAATCTTGCTGCAGTGAATGATCGTCAGGATGAGCTTTGATGGCCTCGGCGAGCATCCGGGCATCGCGGCGCAGTTGCTTCATTTTTATTTCGCCGATGCTGGCCTTATAGCGGTATGTTTTTGTGCGTTGATAGGCTTCGGTGAGTACATCTATTGCTTTGTTTTCGTAGTCGGGCTCTTCCATGTCAATCAGCGCCTTGACATATTTGGCGATATTTTGATGTTCGGTCGGATTCTTATGGTAGGCTTCACGCGCCGTTTCTATGTTTTTAAGCAGATAATCCTGACTCTTGGTGAGGTTTTCCTGCTGAAGCAGCTTGTTGGTGGTCTCCTTATCTTTAAGTGAGTCCTTAAAATCCCCGCCCGATTCGTACTGGCCGGCTTTGAGAGTTTCCTGGGCGGAAAGCTCCTTTATACGCTGGTCCAGTTCGGGGTCGCCTGGCATCATTTGAAACGCTAATTGTATGGCCTCAAGCGCCTTGGCGTACTCCTGAAGCGACTCGTACAGGTCGGCCATTTCCAAATATATGCGGGGCTGAGGCGTCTTTTGTGTGCGGTTGGCATGAATTACGGTGGGGCCGAACCACGTTACCACCTCGCGATACCCTGCGGCTGCGGCCGCCTTAAGCATGGTCAGCATCAGCGCGATGTTGCCAGGGTCCTTTGCCAGGCTCCATTCGGCATTGAGCATCTGATCTTTGGGAGTTTTTCCCTTAAAATAGGACTTAGATCCCAGGAATCCTCCCGCCGGCTTGCCACCCTTGATTTTACGGCGAAGCGAGATGTCGCGCAGCGCCTCGTGTTCGTCCATTTTAAGTGGTTCGCGCGACAAGCCCTCGATATACATGTCAATGGCGTAATCGTAATTGCCCGTTTCGGCGACCGTTTTAGCCCGATCGAAGTAGGCTTTGCCTTTGCCAGGACCTTCAATAGAAACCGTCATCTGCTGTTCGTTTGCCATAAAGCCTATACTCTTGTGAAAAAACGACAACGCCAACCCAGCAGCCCGCGAAGCCGTGGCTGTACTTATACTATACACGATTTTGCGGCGGCGGGGGCTTGAGAATTACCGTTGCAGATTCGCTTTGCATCTGGCATTGCCAACATCGTCATTTCCGGCTTTTTACATCACCGCCCCCTGCGGGCAAACGCGCCGCGCGGCCTCAAATATGTTACCATACCGATGTTATTTGTGTTATAGGCGGTGCCTGCTTTCAAAATGACTTGGCAAGAGCGGATGATGAACGGCTTGGGAAAAAAGATTTATCTTGAAACCTTCGGCTGCCAGATGAACGTTCTAGATAGCGAACTCATCGAGGGGCAGCTCCGGAGCTTGGGTTTTGATTTTACCACCAATTGCGATGACGCGGATGTAGTGCTGTACAACACTTGCTCAGTTCGTGAGCTGGCCGAAAATAAGGTACTTTCCCGGCTGGGTCGACTGAAGATACGCAAACAGACTGATAAGGACCTGGTGGTGGGGGTCGTCGGCTGTATGGCCGAGCGCGACGGATTACGAATGCTTAAACGCATGGAGCATGTAGACTTGCTCTGTGGTCCCAGCGAACTCGATAAACTCCCCTCGCTGCTTAACAATGTATTGCTGACCGGGCGCCAGCAGGCGGCGTTGTCTGGCGATACCGCAAGACGGTCGAGCACTCTGGCGGCTGCGGAGACCGACGGTTTAGAGTTGCTTGATTTGTCGCGCAGCTTTTCACCTGAAAAGAACCGCTATCAGGCTTATGTGCGGTTGGTGCGCGGGTGCAACAAATTTTGCACGTATTGTGTGGTGCCGTACACCCGCGGGCCGGAGATCAGCCGCGATCCCGATGCCATTATTAGTGAAGCCCGCAAGCTGGTGGAAGCAGGCGCGCTGGAAGTTACGCTTTTGGGCCAAACGGTTAATCATTATAAGTATGAGGAATCGGCAGTAAGTGCGCCCGGCGGTCCGGTAAAAAAGGTTACCAGTTTTGCCGAACTGCTGGTGCGTTTGCACGACGCGCTGCCGCAGCTGCCGCGGCTGCGATTCCTCACCAGCTATCCGGCCGATTTTGGCCAGGATATTCTCGATGCGATGGCTGCATGTCCCCGAATATGTCGTTATCTGCACATTCCGGCGCAATCGGGCAGTAACCGTATTCTCAAATTAATGAATCGCGGTTACACCGTAGAGAGCTACCTGAAGTTGCTGGAAGATGCGCGGCACACTTTGCCTGGCGTTGCATTCGCCGGTGATTTTATCGTCGGCTTTCCGACCGAAACCGACGCCGACTACGAACAAACCCGGCAACTGGTGCAGGCTGCGCGATACAAAAATGCCTTTATATTTAAATACTCTCCGCGCCCCGGCACAGTGGCTATAAGACGATATGAGGATGATGTGCCCGATGCAACCAAGCGATACCGCAACAATGATCTTCTGTCGCTGCAGAACGAAATTAGCCAGGAGCTTAATCGCTCGCTGATAGGCGCCACTGTAGAGGTGCTCTGTGAGGGGCCGAGCGGCTGGCGGGGTAGCGACTCGATTGTCGCCGGCGCAGCGGCGGTCGCTGCGGGAGAGCGCCCGGTCGAGTTGGGTTCGCGGCTGGCTGCGGCGATTAATGGGAAGGATATGTCGTCGGGGGCGGGTAAGAAAACGCCAAGCGAAGTACAACTCACAGGCCGCACCGCGGCCGATCAGATTGTAGTATTCGCCGGCACGCCGCGACTCGAAGGACAGATGGTCTGTGTGCGGGTACAGGCGGCACATGGCATGACGATATTTGGCTCACTGCTGGCGGACCAGATGGATCTTGAGGACGGCATTATTGGCCAAGGGCAAGCGGCGGCAACAGGGGTGGGTCGTTAAAATCCATGTTATTTGCAGGCGAGAATAATAAACTGATTTATCGGACAGCTTGAGAAAAAATTGCACTGGAGTGCTTGCATTTGTTGCGCTCGCTGCTAAACTTTTAGTGTCCGAAGACCCGATAGACTCATCAGGAAGAGAGTCACATCTCACTTTACATCGGTAAACATCGGTTCAGGGAAGAAGCGTCTGAGGGAAACGGGAGATTTCATGGCTTTTGACAACAACTCCGAATTGCATTGGTATTTGGATGAGATCCGTAAGTCTCCTCTGTTGACCGCTCAGGAGGAGAAGGACCTTGCTGACCGCGTTCACCGCCAGCACGATCGCATGGCGCGTGAAAAAATGATCCGCTGTAATTTACGGCTTGTGGTAGCCGTGGCCCGACGATTTGCCCATCGGGGCGTGAACTTGACGGACCTCATTGCGGAAGGCAACGTAGGCCTGGTGCATGCGGTAGATTTGTTCGATCCCAAACACGAAGTGCGCTTTAGTACTTACGCCACCTGGTGGATTCGCCAGAGCATTCGGCGCGTACTGCTCACGGCCAACCGGCCCGTGCGGCTGCCTGCGTACATGGCCAGCCGCATCGCCCGCCTGCAGGGACAGAAGCAGATGTTTCGTAGCGAGCATGGCCACTTGCCAACCGATGAACAGATTGCCACAGACATGCACACAACGCTTCGGAAAATTGCCGCCATTCAGCGCGCCGCCCGAACATTCAGCGTGAGCACCGCCATGCGGCTGGCTGGTGATGATCAGGGTAAAAGCTTGGATGATCTGCTGCTGGATCAACACACGCCGCATCCGGGCCATGAGATCGAAGCACACGAACTTGCTGCTAAAATTGACGGTTTGCTGGAGCAACTGCCTTCCCGTGAGGCGCGTGTGTTGCGTTTGCGGCATGGGCTCGGATCAGAGAGTACACTAACGCTCAACGAAATTGCAGAGATGTTGGGTGTTACGCGTGAGCGTGTGCGGCAGTTGGAAGTAAAGGCGCTGCGCAAACTGCATAATTTACTTAACGACTACCAGCATATATATCATGCCGGGTCTGCTCGTATCAGCGGCGCTCTTCACCAAGCCGCCGCGGTTTAAGAATAAATCTTTCACTGTTCCAACGCGGCTTGCTTCATGGCAGGACAGCCAGAACTTGTCCGGTAGTTGGAAAATCGGGTTCTGTAGCCGACAGCTTCGCCGGCAACCCCGGCATGGCAGCGGTCAATTGCCAACTCACAGGCCAGGCGCGTGAGTCGCCTTGGCGAACCCATACTTTCTTTTATGCGTTGTCGCCTGATTGTTAAACCGCACGGAAGACGGCTTGTTGGCCACTCTTAGCCTGGCGGTGTTGCTTCCAGCTCTTGCTGGGTAGGTTGGCGCTTGGTGGGCAGGGCGGCCTTCAGGTTTGGTTTAGCCATGGCGGGCTTTGCCGTATCTGTCTTGACGTCTTCCTCGGCACCGGGTGTTACAGATGCGGCACCGCGCGGCATGGCAATGACGCCGGTGCGAGCCATTTCACGAATGCCATAGGGTCGCAGCAACTCAACCAAGGCGTCGAGCTTTTCTTCCTCACCGGATATCTCGATGAGCAGGCTGGATTGCCCTACATCCACCACATGGCCGCGGAAAAGACTGGCCAATTCAATAATTTCGCAGCGCGCAGCGGGCGGCGCGCTGATTTTAATCAGCATTAAATCGCGTGCTACATAGGGCGTATCCTTAAAATCGCGAACTTTCACCACGGTCACGATTTTTGCCAACTGCTTCCGTACCTGATCAAGTGTGCGTTCGTCGGCCACAACCACAATGGTCATGCGCGAAAAATTGGGGTCTTCGGTACGCCCGACCACTAGCGAATCAATGTTAAAACCGCGAGCGGAAAACATGCCGGCCACATGGGCCAAAACGCCCGGTTCATTCATCACCAATGCAGATATTATATGACGCATAAACAGCTCCAAATGTCAGAAAAAAGTCAAAACCAGGTATTAAAGCAACGGAACCTTGCCGTCAGTTTGCCCGCGTGTCATGGATGAAAACAACCATAATGTTGCGGGGTTGACGGTGAATTGTCAGGCTAGAGTTCCCATGTCGCGACCGCTGTTGGGTGGTGCGGAGCCGACAATACCGAGTTCCATTTCGTGCAGACCTTTGCCGCTGGCCACCATCGGGTAGACGTTCTCATCTTCTTCGCAGAGAAAATCAACCACGCATGGGCCGGGATGGCGCACCATTTCTTCGACGGTTTTCAGAACATCTTGCTTTTTCTCGCAGCGGATGCCGCGAATACCGAAGGATTCCGCCATGGCGGCAAAATCGGGATTGACCATTTGGCTATGCGAAAAGCGCCCCTTGTAAAATAGCTGCTGCCATTGCCGCACCATGCCCTGGAAGTTGTTGTTCAGGATCGCCACCTTTACAGGCAGGTTGTACTGCTTGATGGTGGCCAGTTCCATGGCCGTCATGATGTAGGACGCGTCGCCGTCAATATCAATGACCAACTCGCCGGGGCGGCCAACCTGAGCGCCGATGGCCGCAGGCAACCCGAAGCCCATGGTTCCCAATCCGCCACTGGTGACCATGCTGCGGGGAATACTCCAACGTATAAATTGAGCCGCCCACATCTGGTGTTGGCCTACGCCGGTGGTAAACACGGCCTTGCCGGCGGTTACTTTTTGAATGGCTTCAATAATAGCCTGTGGCTTGGCTCGCGGTGAGTTGTCCTGCCAAGTGAATGGATACTGCTTCTTCCAGTGCGCAATTTGCTCAAACCAAGCCGTACGTGGCCTGTGTTCGATGTATTGGGCCATCTCCGCGAGGCAGATGCGAGCATCGCCCACCACCGGCACATCCACCTTGACATTTTTGCTGATGCTTGAGGGGTCAATATCAATATGCACGATCTTGGCTTTGGGCGCGAACAGCTTTAAATTACCGGTCACCCGGTCATCAAACCGTGCGCCCACCGCAATGAGACAATCGCTGTCCTGCACGGCATAGTTGGCATAAGCACTACCATGCATGCCCAGCATGTGCAGGCTAAGCGGGCTGTTTTCATCAAACGCGCCTAATCCCAGCAGCGTGGTGGTGCAGGGGATGTTGCCCTTTTCAGCAAGCTGGCGCACCTCATTCCATGCGCGGCTGATGATGGCTCCACCGCCAACGTACAGGACCGGGCGCTCGCTGGCGTTGATCATCTCCGCGGCAGCTCGTGCCATTTTACTGTGGCCTGCGGTGTGGACGCGGTATCCGGGAAGATACGGTGCATCGTCAATAGTTTCTTCAACTTTTGCTGTGGTGACATCCACCGGCAAGTCCACCAGCACCGGCCCGGGGCGGCCCGTTGTGGCAATGATAAAGGCCTCGTTGATAATGCGCGGAAGGTCTTTAACATTTTTCACCAGGTAATTGCGCTTGGTAACGGGTCGCGAAATGCCGGTCACGTCCGCCTCTTGAAAGGCGTCATTGCCGATTACGTAAGTGCGCACCTGACCTGAAAACACAATCATTGGAATCGAGTCCATATATGCGGTGGCCATGGGCGTAATCGTATTGGTTGCCCCCGGTCCGCTGGTCACGATGACAATGCCAGGCTTGCCGGTAGCGCGGGCATAACCGTCGGCCATGTGCCCGGCTCCTTGCTCGTGCCGCACCAGAATAAAGTTAAGCTGGTTTTCGTATAATTGATCGAAGGTTGGCAAGATTGCCCCGCCCGGATAGCCGAAAGCGTCGGTCACGCCATGCTCCACGAGCATCTGCAGCAGTATCTGAGCTCCGGTCTTACCTATGTAGCGATCCGTCTTGCCGACGGCATGTCCCAGCACTGGCAAGCCATTGTGCGTGTCGCCAGTTGGCGATGGCGCGTCAACACGCGAAGCTGACCGTTGTGCCGTAGGAGGATTTTGGGTTTTGGCGGACGGCACAAAAGCCGTCGCCCCGGTAGAAGGGGTTGCGGTAGACATAAAAACCTCTAACAACTTCGGCTGCTACTGGCAAGGTTAGCAAGCGTCCGCCGATGGCGAATTACACGAGCACCTGTGCCAAGCCGCCGTTTTTCTCTCGAAAAACGCAAGGTTTCCAGCCGTGGCAAGGAAACCTATGCGGTTGAGTCAATAGTATTGCAAACTGCGGGCGTAATTGCAAGTGAGGGAATTGGCAAACCTGAGCAGTAAGTCGCCGGGACGTTGGTTGCCTGGGTTCATTGCTCGCCGCTGCTATGAAGTTTGAACTTCTGCACGACTGCGTTAGCGCCGTCAAGCACCAGTACTTCGGCGGCATGGCGGGCTGCTTCTTCGGGAGTAAGCAGCGCAAAGGCCATAATGATGAGTTTGTCGCCAGGCTTAACCAGATGAGCTGCTGCGCCATTAATACCGATAATTCCAGATTTGGCAGGCCCGGTGATAATATACGTTTCAAAGCGTACGCCATTGTGAATGTCGGCCACCAGCACCTTTTCACCTGCGAGCAATCCGCTCTTTTTGAGCAATTCTCGATCAATGGTGATGCTGCCGACATAGTCCCGATTGGCTTGCGTGACGATAGCACCGTGAATTTTGGCTCTTAAAAGTGTCAGGAGCATACGAATACCATTCCAGTCGTTAACTCTCGCCCCAATGCGAGTGTATTAGTGTACCGCTTTGCAGCGGCGAGTCCAGCGGCTCACAAGTGAGCCAATCAAGAGATTTTCCGGGGTGTTCAATACGACAGATTTAGGAGGCCTGCCGTGCGGGTAGCCAGCGTCAGCCTCTGAGTCATCGCCCAAAATTGCGCCAAGCCAGCCGTCTTGTGCGCTGTTTATAAAGGCTCATTTTTTCGCGATGGCGGGCGGGCGAAAACTTATGGTTTTGATGTTGATGGCGGCGTCTGCGGCTGTTGGTTGAGGCAGGTCGAGGCGCAACTGAACCACGGCTCCAAGGTAGCGCGGTGCGGCGGCAAAATTGATTTTATACCATCGGTATCGGCCATCCGGCTTGATGATGTAGCGCAGACGCTCCAGAGGCGAAAAGGCAGCATCGGAAAATCGGCGAAAGTAAACATGCCCGGTTGTGCCGACGTGACTGAACGCGGCGTGCACATACAAGACCGGACACTGTTTGGCCCGCCAATACCATACAGGCCCCAGGAGAAACGATTCCCCGGCCCCAGGATGCACATGCAGGCGACCGCGAATAGGGTAGCCCGAATCGGTTGCGTTGTGATACGTCCAGTCTTGACGCGAGTTTTGGAATCGCCAACGAGGTCGTGCTGCGGGGTGCGCGTGAGCATAAACATACCGCCGCACCTGCGCAGGTGAGCCAACTATTAATGTATAGTGATATTGAAATACGATATTGTAATCAAGAATTTCATTGCGGTTGGGCGCGATGTAGGCCGTGTTGCCATCCTTGGGGCCGCCGATGCCGGGGTGTCCAAAGAAAAAAGAACTCCATAGGTAAGATCGTGGAGCCCAGATGCCGAAGCCATGACCTTTTGTGTCGGCAAACGCAGCCCAGTTTTCGGGTAACAGTTGGCGTGGCATCCAGTGAAATGCGTGCGTAAGCGGTTTGGTTCCGGTGGGATCGCGCCGGGCCAGCGCCAGCAGGGCTTTGGTGTCCAGGCAGGTGATGGGTGCGTTGGCAAAAGGCTTGTCTCCGGTATAACCATAGAAAAGGTAGTATGGGCCGTTGGCATAAAGGGCGGGCAGTTCCTGTGGGCGTGCGGGATATTGTTTATGGTCCGTACGGTTATTGACCATGATATTGTCTACCTGTACGGCCGGACCTTTAATGCTCAGTCGGGTGGTGAAAGTGCAATGTGCGGGGCTGTTGCGCAAAGGCCATTGCATAGGTTGGCACGTCACGGTAAGCCAAGTGGGGCCATGGGCAAAGTGTAAAATGCGAGAGGCGTGTTTAAACGCATCGCCCGCCTGTACGGGGTTCCAGCCCAGGCCGCGCCACACCGGCGAAACTTCCGCCCCCGGTGGTATGTAAGGAACCGGGCCGGAATAATCTGACATCTGAATTTCGCGGCCCCAGTCCGCGTGGTTGACCATGTTAGGATGATGGCCCTCGCGTGAAAGCCAGGTTATTGCTCCGCCTTTGGACAAATCAATCCCTACACGTATGACGCCATTGTGCAGGTAAAACCTTCCGTGCTCCGGCGTTTGGGCCTTTAAACTGCAGGCCAGGTTCATGCTCAGTAACAAGGCGACGGCAAATGCCAGAGCGTCGCAATTGAGTCGGTAAATAGCGAAGCGAATTGCGTTGTTCATAGTTGTAAAACGGTGTATGCGAAATATTATTGCATCAGGCCGATGTCGCAATAACCTGTCTAATTTTGAGACAACGAACGAGCAGTGGCTCTAGCTCGTCAAGCGGCAATATGGTCGCTGCATCGGAGGGACTCTTATCCGGCTCTGGATGCACCTCGACGAACAGGCCATTGCAGCCAGCGGCGGTTGCCGCCTGGGCTAAAAGCGCTACGTATTGTCGTTGTCCTCCCGTTGCGGCCCCGAGGCCACCCGGTAGTTGCGTGGAGTGCGTGGCATCAAATAGCACCGGAGCGCCCAGGGCCTGCATTTGCGGAATGCCCGTCATGTCGTTAACCAAGCGATTGTAGCCAAAAAATGTTCCACGTTCGGTAAGAAGCACATGTGGATTGCCCGCCGAGCGAACTTTTTCGACGGCGTTTTTCATTTCCCAGGGAGACATGAACTGTCCCTTTTTTATATTGACGGGCTTGCCGGTTTTGGCGCAGGCCAGCAGCAGGTCTGTCTGGCGGCACAAAAATGCGGGAATTTGCAGAACATCAACCGCAGAAGCGACGTGGGCCGCCTGAGCGCTTTCGTGTACGTCTGTGGTGACGGGCACACCGAGCTTACGCCCAACCTGCGTAAGAATGTTCAGGCCATGGTCCAAGCCGTGTCCCCGATACGACTGGCTGCTGGACCTATTGGCTTTGTCGAAACTGGCCTTAAAAACGTATGGAACACCAAGGCGCTTTGCCGCATCGCGTGCAACCTCGCCGATATGGAGGCACAATTCAAGGCTTTCAATGACGCATGGCCCGGCAACGAGTAGAAAATCGCGATGCGGGTCATAGAGCATGTTAGCCAACGGAATATGTTCAAATTTACTCATGGTCACCTTCTAAAAACTCCGGTAATCGTCATGATTAAACCGCATATTACCGGGTTCTACCAGTGCGCGGGAGTTGAGGCGGCAACCAGGCGTCGAGCGGCTGTCCGGCAACCGCTTAAGCGGCAGGGGATCATACCAGGCGATATAAGAAAACAAACCCGGAACAATAAATCGCTCCAGGTTTGCGAGAGAGAAAGCTGCGTGAGTATTTACCGACCGCCTATTGCGGCGCCGGTGAATAGATCCTCGGATGGCGGGCGCTGCCCCAGCCCGAGCCGATGCTGACAAAGCAGGGCGCCCGCCACGAAATATTACGGTTGACGATGTAATGAATTGGTTTGTGGAAGCCATCTTTTACCGCCACAAGCCCCCGCATCCGCTGCCCGTCGGGCATACGTATCGAGCCAAAAACGGTGGCGTCCGTACGCAACGAACGCAGAACATGAAGGTTGTTGTGCCAGCGGCCATCAAATGTCTTGTACGCAAACGCGCGTTGATACTCGGTAAGAAAGCAATGCATGGACGGCTTGCCGGGGGCGATAACCGGAGCGGTTCCGGCGACACTTTCGTACTCCGCCAAAGCTTGCTGCAAGGTGGACAAAGTAAAGTGGGTCTCGGCGGTCGCCTCCGCGGTAGTGTTGCGATAATGCAGCCATCCCACGATGCCGATAAAAAAGATACCGGCTGCAATAAGAAGCGGCCAATCGCCCGACTTGCTGGATGGTAGCTCAAACTTCATGATTTCTCCTCTCTCTCTTAAACACCCCGTCGCACCTGCGGGCGGACTCACTTACGTCCTCTGCATTCAATTGTACTCACGTTCACCAAAAGTCAAAGAAGAAAGTTACTATTTTTTTAAAGTTGGATGGACGCATTGCATGAAAACGTTATCGGATGTCAATTTCGCAATGGCGCCGCTGAGTAAAGGATGCCCGCAATCACTTTAGTTTTAGCTTGTTGGATGCGTATGGCGGCTTGCGGGCCGCAGGGCAGTGGTCGTGATTCTGGAGCACCCAGCGTTGCGTTTTTTGCCAATAGAACAAGCTTTACTTAATATGGAATGCGACGTGTTTCGACATAAGCGAGTTGACGCTGCAGGCTCCTACCGATTAGTGTAGAGCGCAGGAAAAGAACCCTTGGAAGGGGTGTCGGCTTTGCGTAAGGCGGACCTCAAACTGGGAGTCTTCAGGAGCTACGATTGTGATTATCACGGTAACCGGTCGCCATATGGCGGTAACGCCCGCCATTAAACAGCATGCCGACGAAAAAGCTACCAAGCTGCTTAAATATTATGATCTGATCAAGGAGATCGAGGTAATTCTGGACGGCAGCTCGGGAAACAGCAAGAAAGTTGAGATGATTGTAAATGCCGAGCATCGCAACATGTTTGTCGCAACGGTGGAGGGAGATGATTTATACGGGTGTATTGATCAGGCGGCGCATAAGTTGGAGCGCCAACTGACAGAACATAAAGATAAGCACCGAAACCGCAAGCACCCCGGATGATCGGTGTACGCCCCGAGGTTAAAATGTTTGCCAGAGAGGTTTTATGAAATTCTCGGATTTCATCTGTAAAGAGGCGATTGTCGCAAATCTTAAGGCTACCCAGCGCGATGCGGTGATTCGTGAATTGCTGGAATCACTGGTTGTGGCCAAGGCTCTAAGCCAAGCGGATGTTGACATACTCGCCAAAGCCATTATTGATCGTGAAAAGCACGGCAGCACCGGCTTTGGTAAGGGCGTGGCGGTACCGCATGTGAAGCATCCTTGTATTAAACGCCGTCTTGGTGTGATCGGTCGAAGCGCGGCGGGAATTGATTTTTCAGCTTTAGATCAGGCGCCCGTATACAGCGTGGTGCTGCTGCTATCGCCGCCAGATAGCCCGGATGGGCACCTTCAGGCGATGGAGAGCATCTTCCGGCACCTGCAACAGGATAATTTTCGACGCTTTTTAAGGCAGGCGCAAAGCCAGCGTGAAATAGTTGATCTGATCGAGGAAGCAGACCAGGCTGGGGTCGCGCACTGATGCGTTTAAAGTTATTGCCCCAGCCAGTAAAGTGCGTGGCAATTGGGGCGGCGGCATGGCTGAACGTGCCGGTGTCCGCTTGTTTGCGGCCGAAACTGCACTGATCTTTTTCTTGGCGAATCCATGGATCGTCAGATGACAATTTGCAATAAGCTAGGATTGCACGCCCGTCCCGCCATGCAATTCGTGGATGTAGCCAATCGCTTTCGCAGTAATATTCGCGTATGGAAGGGCGACCAATGCGTTGACGGCAAAAGCATCATGCACATGATGATGCTCGCCGCTACGGAGGGGACCGGCCTGAAAGTTGAGGCTGATGGCGATGATGCCGTTAGCGCCCTGGACGCCCTGGAGCAACTCGTACGGGCTCGCTTTGGTGAGGAGTAACCTTTTGGGCTGGCGGGGGACGCCATCTCGGGGCGATACGGTCTTTTGGAGATGGTGGGCCTATGGGCGTTGGGTTCACTGCAACCGATTCAGTTGCCCACAATGCAGCGCGGCGGGTATGTTTGACCGGTGCCACGGGTTATGTCGGCGGCCGTTTGGGCGCTCGCCTGCTGGCCGCAGGCTTCCGGATATGTTGCATCAGTCGTAGCTCGCGCAAATTACAAAGCCGGCACTGGGCCCAAAGCCCGCTTGTTGAAATTGTCGAAGCGGATATTTCAGACGTCGATACGATTGTGCCCAAATTGGCCGGTTGCGAGGCGGCATACTATCTTGTGCATTCAATGGAGGCGGCCGGGGCTGACTACGCCCGGCGAGATCGTGAAATAGCAACTGCTTTTTCACGTGCTTGCGCGCAGGCCGGCGTAGGTCGAATTATATATCTGGGCGGACTGGGCGAGACCGGCGACGCTTTAAGCGAACATCTGGCTTCGCGGCGCGAAGTTGAGGAATGCCTCGCGGCCGGCGGTGTTCCGGTGACGGTGCTGCGAGCGGCGATGATCATAGGGTCCGGGTCGGCGTCGTACGAAATATTGCGCTATTTGACCGAACGTTTGCCCGTGATGATCACACCGCGCTGGGTAAAAACCCAATGCCAACCCATAGCCATCCGGGATGTTTTGCGATACCTGGTGCAATGTCTGAACGTGCCGGATACCATTGGCAAAACCTTCGACATTGGCGGCCCGGAGATTGTTACGTATAAGCAACTGATTAATTTGATGGCCAGAGCGCAATCACTGCGACGGCGAATCATTGTGCCGGTACCGCTGCTTACGCCGCGCTTAAGCTCGCTTTGGATCCATCTGGTGACACCGCTGAGCTATCGAGTGGCTCGGCCACTGGCTGATGGTCTGAAGAATCGCGTAGTATGCCGAGATTCAAGGTCCACAGAACTCATGCCGGGGCCGCCGTTGACTCCGGCCGAGGCAATCGCCTTGGCTGCGGGCAAGGTTGACAGCGATGATGTTGAAACATCCTGGAGCGATGCGGGCGTTATCCCCGGAGATCCAGACTGGGCCGGTGGTCACGTATTTAAGGATGTGCGCACAGTAGAGGTATCGGCCACGGCAGCGGCTACGTTTCAGGCGGCTTGTAGGGTGGGTGGTGGGCATGGTTACTATGCTGCAGACTGGTTATGGCACATTCGGGGATGGATGGACCGTTTGGTGGGTGGGCCAGGATTGCGACGCAAGCGACGCAGTTCAAGCCAGCTTAGCTTTGGCGACGCGCTGGATTTCTGGCGTGTGACTGAAATACGTGAGAATGAGAGATTGCGCCTTCGCGCGGAAATGAAACTTCCGGGAGACGCTCAGTTGGAGTTTGAAATAAAACCGGCATTGGGCATAGCAAACAAGTGTATTCTGGTTCAAACAGCTCGCTTTCGCCCCAGCGGTCTGTTTGGCCTGCTGTATTGGTATGCGGTGCTGCCGCTACACGGTTATGTGTTTCGTCGAATGCTTGGCGGAATTCGGCGCGAAGCCGAAATGCAGGGCCGCAAAAAAGGTCAATAGCAGTTGGTGCAAGACAGTAAGGCCGTACGAGCAGGAGTTATAGCTGCTTACGGAGCCTTGTTGTCGTCGGAAACGCTTGGGAGCGACTGATGAGCCTACAGACGAGTCTAAATGTGGTAGCTAATTCCAACGAGGGTCGTCTGGAATGGCCCAAGGTTTCAGTTGCGGGGCAATGAGTTTCTGTGCAATCAGGCGGTGCAGCGCCAACCAAGGGTCGGCTGCCGGCCTGAAAATAGTATCAGGCGTTGCCGGCAGGGTGAGCCAGGCGGCGGCACTGAGTTCAGCCTCAAGCTGCCCGGGAGACCATCCGCTGCTTCCTGCAAAAAATAACAAAGGGGCGGTCTGCTCTTCAACAAGCTTATAAACGCTCTCGGCGGTTGTGCTGAAGTAAACTTGGGAAAGCACTTTTCCCTGCGACGCATCCGGACGTTGATGCAGTACGATCAATGCGCCTTCACACGGGCCGCCACAATAAAGAGGCACATCTTTGAGATGCGGTGCTTCGCCGACCTGCTTCCAAATTTGAGCCATCGTGGCTTTAAGAGGTCGGTTTAGGACTAAGCCCAAAGCGCCATCTTCATCGTGTTGTAAAATCAATACGATCGAATGATAAAAGTTTGGGTCGGTTAATCGCGGGCTTGCCACCAGCAGTTGTCCTTGAAGCGACTTGCCCATGACGCCACCAAAAAATACAACCCTACAAGATTCTCAAGGATCGTTTCAGGCTTGTGCAAAAATCGCAGCTATAGCTTGTGTCAGCCAACCATGACCGGCCTGTTTATACGTCGCAATTCACTGGTTTGATTTATACTTCAGGAAAAAGTATATTGCGGCGCCAAGGACGGGAAACACTAAGATCACAAGAATCCAGATAACCTTTTCAAGCGTTTCGAAAGGCTTTTTAACGATATCCAGAATCATCCAGATATCCAGAGCCAACACGAGGATTCCCAAAATGTATGGCATGGTTTGCACTCCTTCACATCTCAAATATATTCATGGGGCGTGTTACCGCATCACCCACCGCGTGCCGAGCAGAATAATGGTCGGCTTGGCATTGATAGCTTCGCCGGGTGTTGAATAGTGTAATTCCAACGTTTTATGGAGGATAACATGGTCTCCAGTAAGCGGGTCATTCTGCACGGCGGTTTCGCCGCTTAACCCTGAAACGTAAATTCTAAAGCCGCGGTCCTTGCTATTAAGACCGGCAAATACCGCTACGCCATCTTTGGCGTTATCGGCACCTTGAAGCAGCCGGCCGGTGATGAGCATGGGGTTAATGATGAAAGGATTTCCAGTGAAACTCCGGATTTTAGCGAGCATGGCTGGTGTTGTGGTGACAGTGGCTGGGATAATGCGACCGGTATCGGTGACGAGATCAAACCTCGGGTTAAAATAGATATCTTTGCCCGTATTATTGGCAACGCTGTAAGTAAAGATCCAATAGGTCTTCAATTTGGGCTGCCCATTTTCTTTGCAGACCACGGTCATGCGCATCGGCACCCCATGGCCAAAGCTCAGCTGCCAGCTTTTAGAGGCAAGCGAGGGCTCAGGAGCCAATGATTTTCGGGCTCGGGCGGCTGACGTGCCGACAATCATGCCTGCGATAAGCAGCGCAGCGGCAACGGTGGTTGCCACCAAACGTGCGGTCGAGAAGTGTCGGGTTGTGCTGTGCATACGGCAATCTCCTGCATCCATGGCCAATCCATTGCGGCTGTGGGGCAATTATACCCCGCCCGCTACCCATGCAATAGGCTAACTCTTCGGAGCCGGTTGGGCAAGGAAAAAAGAACCCCGCCCGGAGGCATGGTTTCGGTTAACCCGCGGATGACGCTTCCACCAGCAAACTCGGCAAATGCCAACAAGCAGGAACGCGGGCGTTTATTTTAGATTTTAATACAGGTACGGTTAGCTTAGCCATGTAATCGGCGTTAATATTGCTGGTGTAAAATAGGAGTTGGCGGCCATGGTACACGACGCAATTGCCTTTGATTTGGTGCGTCCATCATCAATGGGGATGGCCCAGCGTGGTATCGCCTGCCTGATGGCCGGGCCGGAACGTCCGGGGCAATTGTCGGCAGATGCGGCGGCAGCGCGGATGCAGGGCTTTTTGGAGTACTGTCAACACGCACAGGTAGACCTAATGCGTCAGGTTTTGGCTTTTCAGGATGGCACGATGCTGGCAAGCTGCCTGTGGGTTTTGTCCAAAGGCCGAACCGGCGCCATGTACCTACCCGACCTCATGGAGTTTCCGGAAGCGGCCCGGCCGGCGGGTGAGGCGCTGAAAATAGCCTCCGAGGATGCGAAGCAGGCGGGGGCTTCAATGGCCCAGGTCATGCTTGCCGCGAGCGATGTTGTCGCACCGAATACCCTCAAGCTGGCAGGGTACGACTTTTTGGCACGCTTGGCTTATTTGGAGCGAAGCAGGCATCGGTTTGGCTGGTCGCGGCGGGGGGCCTCGGGCGCTTTGCCGGTCGGCTTTGACTGGCTGACGTGGACGCCTGAGAGGAAGTCCCTCTTTGAAGATGTAATCACAAAAACATATATTGATACAGCGGATTGTCCAAAGCTTGCGGGTGTGCGCCATATTACGGATGTGCTGGCGGGGCATCAGGCGGTGGGTCATTTTGATCCCAGCTTATGGCTGGTGCTGCGGCACAACGGCTCTGCGGTTGGCGCATTGTTGATGGCGCGCGTGCCGGAGCGGTCTGCTTTGGAGATTGTTTACCTTGGCGTAACCCCCGACCAGCGCGGCCACGGGTGTGGCCGACTGCTGCTTAATCGGGCGGTTGCCGAGCACGCCCGGAGCGGTTTTAATCACCTGTCGCTCGCTGTTGATGAAGCGAATCGGCCGGCGGTGCGGCTCTATGAGTCCGCCGGTTTTGAAAATGTCGGCGAAAGACAGGTATTTTTCAGGCCGTTGGCACGCACAAGCCAGGTAATTGAACCTGCTCATATCATGTAAAACATTTAAAAATAAAGGCTTAACTCGACGGCGCCCACTTGGGAAAAATAGTTATGCACAATTTTATGCACAGTGACCTTTCTGATTGTGCACAAGCAGTGAATTAAAAAAAAAGTTTGTTCGTAAGTTATTGCATCCACCTAGGCTTATGTGACGTGCAAAAAATTCCGTACCTGGGGGCGTTGTGTCGCGGTGCAAGCGGTGTTAAAAGTGCTCTCGCGTGTGGGACATGCTGCTCTTGCGACTTGCTTGGCTGTCGCATGTATTGGGCAGTGCTGGCTCATGCTACGGGATAGTTTAGCCTTTCGCGCGGATTGGCCACGGATCGGGCCGCTCCATTTCATGCCAGGGATGGCTGTGTTGTAAACGTTGTTGGCCTGCGGGTCACCACAACATGCCTCGTTGGGAAAGGAGTCGCCAGTGTCCGCTCTTGCATTGGTCATGGAAGAACCAGCCGTCATTGGCGCGCCGCATACGGTCGAAGCCCCGTCAATCAGCGAGGTAGCCGTCAGAATGGAAACATTACTTCGAGGACGCATTGGAGACGGCCGCTTTGAGCAATGGTTTGACCGCAAGGTGAGCTGGGCCTTGGCTGGCAGCACACTCCGGCTTAACGCCGCCAACGATTTTTCCGCGGCTTGGATACGCAATAAATTTTTGCCTATTCTGTTGCAGGTTGCCCGCGAAGTGCTGGGCGAGCAAGCGGCGGTTGTGGTTGAGTGTTCGCGGGGCGGAGCCGGCCAAAATATTGCGAACCCGAACGGCCACGATCCCTGCGTGCGGCCAACACAGCAAATCGCATCGCCCCGAACGCCTCCACGGGTCGTGTCTGCTCCGGCCGCGCAACTTAATGCAAAATATGCGTTAGAGGACTTTATTGTCGGCGCCGGAAATCAGTTGGCGTATCAGGCGGCCATTCGGGTGGCTGAGAATCCCGGCGCCCATTACAACCCACTGTTCATTCATGGTATGTGCGGCTTGGGCAAAACGCATCTGCTGCAGGGAATCTGTCGCCGTTTCAGTCAGATGAATCCGCATGGAAAGTGGCGCTATCTTACCGGCGAGCAGTTCACCAATGAGTTTCTTGAGGCGCTGCGCGGCGGCAAGATGGACGACTTTCGCCGCAAGTTACGCCGCGTAGATCTGCTGGTGATTGACGATGTGCATTTCTTCGGTGGCAAAAAGGCAACTCAGGAAGAGTTTCTACATACTTTTAACCAGGTTGATTCACAGGGGCGGCAAATTGTTTTAGCGTCTGATTGCGCGCCCCGCGAGATTATGACCCTGGCGGAGTCGCTGGCGAGCCGTTTTGTCAGCGGTATGGTGGCGCGGATAGATCCGCCTGACGTACCCACTCGTCTGGAAATATTACGGCGACGGGCGTTGCGCATGGGTTGGCAACCGGGCGAAGCGGTGCTGATGCGCATTGCCAACAGTGATGCCGCCAGCGTGCGCGAATTGGAAGGGTTGCTGTTGCAGGTAATGGCTGGGGGGCAGTTACGTTGCGGCTCGGCGCTATCAGGCGCTGAAGTTTCGGAGGAAATTCGCCGCCGCACGCAAGTGTTGTTGCCCGTTGCCCCGGATCGGATTTTGGATGAAGTTGCGGGTATGTTTGGCATTGCAAAAGCCGCATTGTTGGGGCAGTCGCGTGAGCGTCTGGCGGCCGGCGCCCGCAGCATTGCGATGCATCTTATGCGCCGTCATGCCGGTATGAGCTTTCCAGAAATAGGCCGCGCCACTGGGCATCGGAATCACTCAACTGTAATCGCGGCGTGTAACCGGGTGGATGCGCAGATAGCTTCCGGTAGCCTTATCGCGTGGAAAGCCGCTGATGGCGATCATCGCGAGTCGGTGGCGGCCGTGGTGCAGCGTCTGGCGTCGCAACTGCGGCAACCGGCAGCCGGCGGGCGGTCCATCTGACATAACGCTCTTGATGGTTTTGCGACGTGTTAACAGAGCGTCACGGGTGCTTATTCAGGAGAATGTGTGAAGAGCCTTACGGAGTATTTATGGTTTAATCATCCAGCACGGGTGGGTTTTATCAATATTACGTCGCAGGTTGAGGCCGCGGTGCAACGGAGTGGGGTGCAAGAGGGATTGCTGCTGTGCAACGCAATGCATATTTCGGCAAGTGTTTTTATCAACGACAATGAGCCTGGCCTGCACGAAGACTACAAACGCTGGCTCGAGCGGCTTGCGCCGCATGCGCCGATAAGCCAGTATGAGCATAACAACACGGGTGAAGACAATGCGGATGCCCACCTGAAGCGGCAAATCATGGGACGTGAGGTGGTGGTGGCCATTACGCAGGGGCGGCTGGATTTTGGGCCATGGGAGCAGGTTTTTTACGGCGAGTTTGACGGCCGACGACGCAAACGCGTGCTTATAAAAATAATCGGTGAGTAGTCGCGGTATTTATCCGCCGCCAGGCCCCAAGTACCGCCGTACCAGCCCTGCCCATCGTTGCGACTGGGTAAACTCCAAAAGAGCCATATTGATTTTTGTGCGAAATGGGCTTCCCAGAGGAATGGCCACTGCATAAAACTGCCGTTGCAGCAACAGGGGCAGTACGCGTTCTTGCCCCGCAAAGTGTCTGCGTATGGCGTAATTGAGCAAAGGCTCATCATAAACGACCGCATCGAGTTTGCCGCTTTTAAGCGCGGCCAACGCGGCTTGCACACCAACAAACAACTTGGGCCTGATACCCCGGTTGGTCAAGTATACCTGGCTGGTAGACCCGGCGATCGTGCCAACGCGGACATGTTGCAGGTCGTTAGCGGTTTTAATAGGACCCTGTCACGAATGCCATTAACTTAGTGCCGTAAGTTCTTTTGCCATAAGCACTTACATGTAGTTGTGTAAGTATCACGATGATAGTATAATACCGTGGTGGGATATGTTTCCAGAGACAACCCTTTACGGCAGGTCATGGATGATTGAAATGTTCGCCTCGCTTCAACGCGTTAACCAGCGTTTGTCGGATGTGCTTTCGTATGAGTTTGTTGAGGGCTTGGCCAGGAGCATCGGCATGCAGTGGCGAAAGCGTACGCTCACGCCGGTAGTCATGGTGCGATTGCTTGTCCTGCAGATTCTCCATTGCAACACGGCCTACAGCCATCTTCCGCGGGCCAGCAGGCTGAAATTCACCTCGGCTGCGTTCTGCGAGGCCAAGAAGAAACTGCCGCTGGCATTATTGGCCAAGCTTATAGAGGCCATTTGGCACAGGTGTACGGACGGTGAGGATGCCACACGGTTTCGTGGACACCGCACGTTTTACACCGATGGATCATCCGCTTCCATGCCAGATACGCCTTCGCTTCAGCAGTGCTATGGCATGCCATTGTCTTGGTTCAGCCGGAATTGGACAATCAGTACCGACGCCTAAGGTACTGTCGGGTTCGGACGGTTGCGTTTTT
>JBMFVX010000001.1:9482-63024 GCA_049965775.1 Phycisphaerae bacterium | reverse complement strand
GCAGGCCGTCTACAAACCACTTAAAGCCTACCGGCGTTTCGCAAATACGCCGGCCCAACTTGGCCGTGACACGGTCAATCATGCGGCTGCTCACCAGCGTTTTGCCGATGGCCGCCTTGCCGGACCACCGGGGCCGATGCAGCAGCAAATGCCATATCGCAACAGAAAGGTAGTGATTGGGCGGCATCAGTCCGCAACTGCGGGCCACAATGCCATGACGGTCGTGATCGGTATCGCATGCGAAGGAAATATCAAAGCGGTCCTTCATACCAATCAGATTGGCCATAGCATACGGCGATGACGGATCCATGCGAATTTGACCATCCCAATCCAGAGTCAAGAATCGAAATGTCGGGTCCACATTTATGTTGACCACGGTAAGGTCGAGCTTGTAGCGTTCGGCAATAAGCGCCCAATAATGCACCCCCGCCCCACCCAGCGGGTCTACCCCCATTCGCAATTTCGCGTTAGATACAGCCGCCAGATTAATCACCTGGTCAAGCTCCGCGATGTAACCGCTGCGATAGTCGTACAGTTGGGTTGTAGCGGCACGCAGCGCCTGTTGCAGAGGCATGCGCTTAACGCCCGCAAGGCCGGCTTGCAGTATTTCGTTGGCCTTGGCTTGAATCCAGTTGGTGACGGTGCTGTCCGCAGGCCCACCAGTCGGCGGATTGTATTTAAACCCGCCGTCGAGCGGCGGATTATGCGACGGGGTAATAATAATGCCATCCGCCAAGCCCGTTTTACGCCCGCGATTGTGATTAAGAATTGCATGCGACACCACCGGCGTCGGGGTGTAAGGCGTACCAAGAGCCGCGTCGGCAATCATAACCTGCACATGATTGGCGGCGAGCACCTCAATCGCGGTGGCATGGGCCGGGGTAGATAGCGCATGCGTATCCATTCCCATAAACAGTGGTCCTGAAATGCCATGAGCAGCGCGATACAGACATATGGCCTGCGTGATCGCCAGAATATGCCACTCATTAAATGCCGCCTCCAGCGAGCTGCCTCTATGGCCCGAGGTGCCAAAGGCCACGCGCTGCTCCGGAATAGAGACATCCGGCCGATCAGCATAATACGCCGTGATGAGCTTCGGAATGTCTACCAGATTTGCGGCTTCGGGTGGCTTGCCGGCCGATGGGTTTATATTCATTTCTATCACCTGTGTTTTCGGGTTGTGCGGCATGGGCCGCCTTGCGCAAGGCTGCAAAACAAATCGTGTCCATGCCACTCGTTAGCGTAACGCCAATGCCTCGGTTTTTCTATTACACCGATTGCCGCTGAAGCTCTTAACGCGGGCGGCAAAAGCTGATACTATCCAAGGAGGCGTTACGGCTTAGGTTAACGCCGCTTGTTTTTGGCGAGGCCATTATGAAATACCGTGTTGTTCCGCAAACCAACCTGAAAGTGTCGGAGTTGTCGTTTGGCAACTTTATTTATGGCAGCTTTATGTGGGGTAAAGGCCCGCAGGATGCCGCTGAGGGCGTTCGCCTGCAGAATCTGGCGTTTGATTTAGGCGTAACCTTTTTTGACACAGCCGACGCCTACGACAACGGCCGCGCGGAAGAGCTTATGGTAGGCACCATCGCCTATGCAGGCCGCAGCAACATGGTCCTTTCCACCAAATTTGGCTACGACTTTTACCGCGACCCCGGCACGCCCGGATCGCATATGGAACGCCGCCAGGATTTTTCACCCGCATTTATCGCCAAAGCCCTGGAAGAATCGCTTCGTCGGCTCAAGACCGATTACATTGACCTCTGGCAGGCGCATAATCTTAAGCTTCGCCACATGACCGACGAACTGCCCGCCGCGTTAGAAAAACTCAAAGCCCAGGGCAAAATCCGTCATTGGGGCGTAGCGCTTGGCCCCGCCATCGGCTGGCGCGAAGAAGGCGTTTTGGCGCTTCAACAATGGAAGGTTGCCACCGTTCAAACCGTTTTCAACATGCTCGAGCAGCACCCGGGACGGGAGTTTTGCGAAATTGCCGCTGAAATTAATCATGGCGGCATTATCAGCCGCGTGCCGCATAGCTCAGGCATTTTGCAGGATATGTACACGCCTGATCAGAAGTTTGACGATCATCGTAAGTTCCGCGATCGGAACTGGCTTATTTACGGCCTCAAAAAGGTTGAGAAACTCAGGCACATTCAGCAGCGGCACAAATGCACCATGGGGCAGTTGGCGCTTAAGTGGCTGCTTACCTGGCCGGCTATGGTAAGCGCACAACCCAATATTCTGACCGAAGCGGATTTGCGCGAATTTGCCGCCGCCTGCGATGGCGACTTGCTTTCGCCGAACGAAATGAACGAGATTCAGCAATTGGTGGAATCGGACTTCGGCTTAGGGGCCGAAGCGCATGCCTGCGACCTCAAGAGCAGCATCGCCCCAAATGGTGCTACGCGCAGCCACTATCAGCGTGGCGAGCCGGCCGAACTACCTGCTGCAACCACGTCGGCGATCATGTAAGTCACTATAAGAACTCAAGTGCATTTTCATTTTCGCGAGTCTTGGCAGCGCGACCAAAGCAAATGCCTTTAACGGCAGCATTGCTTCCTCACGCCAGCGTTTGGCTTATGGTTTAACGCCAAGTGCTTGTTTGAACGCTTGCTTCACGCCTGCCGCTCCACGCCGGCAAATTACTGATTGGTTAACCGGCAGAGCAGGAGCCGGCACAATCATCCGACCACCGCAGAAGTTGGTTGCTTGGCACCGGTTTTTGCCGCAATCTTGCTGGCTGCCGCTTCATGCGGCCAAGCTGGGGCTTTGCCGAGCACATCTTCCCAGTACGCTCGCAGCACTTCGCCGACGGACCACGCCTGGGCTATGCAGCCGCGGGGAAGCCACGGAGCGTCGCCATCGGCAATTTCGCTGATGGAGCCAAGCCCCGCCTGCCGCAGATGATTTTCAAATGGCGAGAGTATTTCGCGGGCGCGCTGTCGCGATTCGGCCGAGCCTCCCCGGCTGCGAACCAGAGCCGTAATAAATTGGCCGGTAAGCCACGGCCAAGCCGTGCCCATGTGGTATGCGTGATCGCGCGCGTTCTGGTCGCCCTCGTATCGGCCGCAGTAACCCATCGAGCCTGGAGCCAAGGTACGCATTCCCAATGGAGTGAGCAAAAGTCGCTCAGCAACAGCAACAACCTCTTTGGCTTGGCCCGCCGCAAGGGGTGAAAAGGGCAGACTGACGGCCATAATCTGGTTGGGACGAACCGCCGCATCGGGCTTGCCATCATCGCCAAGCACATCATACAGACAACCCGCAGACGGATTCCAAAACTTTTGCGCGAATGCCTGGCCGGTCTTTTGGGCAAGCGTCGAAAACGTCCCTGCTCGAACTGAATCGCCGGCGCTGCCGGCCACAAGCGCCATAATATTAAGCGCATTAAACCACAGCGCATTTATCTCAACCGGCTTGCCATAGCGGGGGGTAATAACTTTGTCGCCGATCTTTGCATCCATCCAGGTGAGTTGCACACCCTGCTGGCCGGCACGCACCAAACCGTCGGTATCCATGCGAATGCCAAAACGGGTGCCATCGCGGTATTTTTCAATAATCTGACAGAGCGGTGCATAGAGGTAACTGCGCAGCAGTTTTTCGTCGCCGGTATAACGCCAATACTGGTATGCGGCCTGGACGAACCATAGAGACGCATCCACCGTGTTGTAATCAGGCTCGCTGCCCTTATCGGGAAACCGGTTCGGCGTAAGACCATCGGCTATATGATCGGCAAAAGCCACAAGTATGCCGCGGGCAGCTTCGGCGTCGCCACGAACCAGTGTCAGGCCGGGAAGGCTGATAAAGGTGTCGCGACCCCAATCTTCAAACCATGGATAGCCGGCAATAACCGACATCTTCTCAACGCCATGGGCACTTGTGCCGCGCCGAACCAAAAACTGGTCGGCTGCCGCGCTCAGCTGCGCAATAAAATCGTCATCGGGCGCCGCGACGGAAAATTGCGTTACCAGCATCTGATGACGGGCGGTTTGCCGGGCAAGCAGTTCTTCGGCCAGTGTAACCGGCGTGGGCCGGGTAGCGGCGATGATGGTCGCAGCCTTTTCGATGCTAAGGGTAAACTCAATCTGCCCTGGTGTCCAAAGGTCATCACGGTCAGGATAACCCCGTGCGCGCTCCTGTCGAAATACAAAGTTGTACCACCAGCACGGCCCGGCATTAAAGCGATCGGCATTATGACTGATAAACACCGGCAGAGGACATTCATGACACTTCAACAGCATCATATCGCGATGCCCGCCGGTTTCGTCAAGCCACCATCCGGGCCGATTGGCTGCCGTAATAGTCGCATGAAAGTCGCGCCCAGCCAGCAGTGGGCGAACTTTTAACTGAACGCTCTGCGCTCGGAACGGAGCCTTAATAAGCCGATAGCGAATGATCACTGCATCCTGACCATGAACCAGCGTAATGCTTTTTTCGACAATTGCATCACCGCATTGAAACGTCCATGTCGGGCCGGCCGCAACGTTAAAGGAAACGATATTTTCGCACCCTTTGGGGTCTATGCAGTCCGGAAATTCATTGGTGGCAATCGGATATTTGCGGTCGCCTATTTGCACGGTATCTTCCACACGCGAGAGCAGCACATACCGCCCGACTGGTGGATGCGCCGCCGCCACCAGATAGCCATGGTATTTGCGGCTGTTGGCACCGGCCACCGTACCTGAGGCGTAACCGCCAAGACCGTTTGCGCTCAACCATTCCAACGACATGGTCGCGTCAAAGTTGGAAAGCTGATTTTTTTCGAATTTGATGCTCATCGGCGTGCCTTTCCAGTTATGTCGCATTGGGCCTGCCGCAGAACCTTCGCGGGCCAACCAGCCCTCCTACTGTGCAAGCCATGCCGCAACCAGATCGCGGGCCGCATGCAAGTCGTCGCGGTGCACCATTTCAGTCACCGTATGAATATAACGCGTCGGAACGCTTATTGTTATGGTTTTGTACCCACTCCGGCTGCGCTGCATAGCGCCGGCATCGGTACCACCCACAGGCATAAGTTCCAACTGATACGTAATTTTTTCTTTTTTAGCTACGCTTACAAAGCTGTCCACCAGGGACCGGTCGCTTATGGACGCTCCATCCATAACCTTGATGCCGACGCCTTTGCCCGCCTGCGTCACCGCCTGGTCTTCAGGAATGCCCGGCGTGTCACACGCAAGACAGGTATCCAATGCTATGGCTATGTCCGGCTCACAGCCAAAAGTTGCCGGCCCGGCGCCGCGCAGCCCCACTTCTTCCTGAACCGTAAACACTGCATAGATATCATATGAGCTTCGTTTCAGACGCTGCATAGCCCGTACCAAAACCCATACCGCAGCGCGGTTGTCCATGGCTTGGCCGCAGGCATAATCTCCAATGGCTGAAAACTCCCGCACCAACGTCACGGGATCGCCCACACTTACCAGTTCCTTTACCTTCTTGGCGGGAAGCCCCAAATCTACAAAAAAGTCGGGAATTTGATACTGCTTGCGGCGATCTTCCTCGGTAGCAAGATGCACGGGCTTTCCGGCGGGGTTCATTACGCCGAGCATATCTTTTTTACCCTGCACCAAAACCCGGTTCGCCAAAAGGTTGCGCGGGTCAAACCCGCCGACGTTGTGCACGCGTACAAAGCCTTTGTCATCTATGTGTTTGACATAAAAGCCGATCTGATCCATATGCGCAGCCAACATAACCTTTTGCGCCGGCCCTTTACCCGCCGTACGAGTAGCCCGCTTTATGCACACCAGGTTGCCCATGGCATCTACGCGGGTTTCGTCAAATAGGCCTTCAATTTCGCGTGCTATAACCTCACGCACACGTTCTTCCCGGCCGGGCACCCCCGGCGTTTCTGACAATAGCTTTAAAAACTCCACGGTATCGCTCCAAAAAAACGTAGTGGCTCAAACGCACTTTATTGCATTATCGAAATACTGCGAAAATTCGCAACCCATCTATCGAAACCTCATTAAAATTATCGTCGCTCTGCCAACCCAAGGCATTATACTTCACACTGTCAGAATTTAGGCGTTTTTTAAGGTCTTGAAGTGCCTCACAATATCTGAAATCTATCAACATAAAGAACAACGTCGGTAAAAGGATCGTCATATTGGGCAGCCAACCCGTTAGGCTACCGATTGCGAACAGCTTTTATAAACTGCAGAACCGCCCGGCAACGCACTCGCATATTTCCGCCGTGGCGTATCTTTAACATGGCTTGAAGCACGTTTTCATCGCTGGGCAATGGTGGAGCCAGGTGCGGCAGCCAACGGCCACGGCGTTCAATAATGGTGACGGGGGTCGTCATTCCAAGCAGACCTTCGGCCCCGCGGGTTGCGCCGAATCCACTGGCGCCGCGAGCCGCGAGCGTTACACGCGGGTGCGCCGTCGGGGCTATCAGATCGTTGATGGTAATGACGCCAACCGGTAGTCGCCGTGCCAGATCGCGGGCAGCGTCGGGCGGACCAAAGATGGACGCTCCCAATTTGTAAGGACATTTATCCGCGTCCTTCACTGCTGAATCCAGGCTGTCAAAACGTAACAGTGCCGCAATCGGAGCCATGACATCAGCGGTCATCATGGCCATGTCCGCAGTCGCGTCCGCCAACACACATGGGCATTGGATTGAACCATCCTCGTGCAGATGCCCCGCAACAAGCCGGCCGCCACATTTCAGCGATTCTTTTATTATGGCCCCCGCAGTTGCAGGTCCGCCGGGAAGTGTCACCGGCTCGACTTGACGCAACAGTTCGCAGAGCGTTTCTTCCAGCGGTCCGGCGAGCGAGTCATGCACAAACAACCTACGTGGAGCCATACATGTGGCGCTGCGATTAAAAGTCAGCCCAAAAGCAATGGCCCGTGCAGCGAGTTTAACGTTGGCTCCAGCCAGAACAAACACGGCATCACACCCGGAGAGTTCCAATGTTGCGGGGGTCACCGTGTGTGCCAGTCTTTGCAAGATGGCTTTACCGGCTGCAAGCGAACCGGTAAGCACAACTTTGTCCACGCCAGCCCGTAGAGCCTCGTCTACGGATGAAATATCTTCCGGCAGAACAGTAAATAAGCCCGCTGGCAAGCCGGACTTCTCCAGCAGCGTCCCCAACTCCATCATGGCCGCGCGACCGCCACGACCGGGTTTAACGATCACCTCGTTGCCCGCTACCAGAGCCTGCACTGCCTGCACGCCTGGCAATAGCAGCGGATAATTTGATGGGCCAATAACCAACACCCGTCCCCACGGGCGCCGCTCTATTCTTCCACATAAAGCGCCAAGCCACCAGGGTCCGCTGCGGCGGCCAAAATGCTGCGGTCGCAAAATTCGCCGCGCGTAACTTTGTAAGAATTGACAGGCATCCGCCAAAGGAAGAACTTCTGCAACCAGGCTTTCACGACGGGTTCGGCCGGTGTGTGGACTGCAGACGGCCGCGAGCTGCGAGCTTTGGTCTGCAATGCGCTCTCGAAGCCGTCGCATCAGCATCAGCCGACGTTGCACAGGCAGCTCGGCCCAGTCAGCGGCTGCTATGGCGCGTGAGCCAAGGCCTTGCTCCATGCCGCTTCTGGGCATACAGTCACCGGTAGAGCTGATTTTGCCACCCAACATCGAGGCTGCCTTTAAGTGGATATAGCCGCTCCGCTGAAGGTCTGCGGTACCGCAGGTTCGCCAACACTACGCGACATGGCATGCCAGCGCGACCCCACATTCATGTCCTCAAGCAGCAAACGCGATGAAATCTTGGCCGACTCGAAGATGACCGGCAAGCCGCTGCCCGGATGCGTGCCTCCACCCACGAGATAAACCCCCTCCACCTCCTCAAAACGATTATGCGGCCTCAAATGAAGCATCTGGCCGAAGTCGTGCGCTAAATTAAAAGTGGCACCCTTAAAAATATGCATTTTCTCCTGCCAATCATCGGGCGTAATGAGACGCTGCCCCCGAACGCGCTTTGCGATATTTTTAAGTCCGATTTTCTCAAGCTGGGAAAACATAAGCCTTTGAAACGCCTCTCCGCTCTGCTGCCAATTGATATTGCGATGCTGATGCGATACCGGTGCCAGCACATAAAGGGTGCTGCAACCGTCCGGGGCCAGCGAGGGATCTGTTACACATGCATTTTGCACATAAAATGACGGATTGGTTGAGAGCACATGCCCCTGCTCGATATCATGAAGATTCTGCCGATAATCACCGGCCAAAAAAATGTTGTGGTGCGCTAATTCCGGCAAAGCTCCGTCTATTGCCAGATACATCATAAACGTAGAGCAGGAATAGCGTTTCGAGGCGATGCGATCATCCGACCAGCGGCGGCGCAAGGCCTGCGGTATAAGCCGCCGAATGGTTTGAGCAAAGTCAGAGTTGACCACAACGGCATCTGCCGGCGCTTGGCCTGACGTGGTCTTTACGCCTACGGCCTTAACGCCGTTAAATACGATTTCTTCAACCGCAACGCCTGTTTCTATTTTAGCACCCAGTTGTCGGGCCAGCTCGCCCATGCGGCGGGTAATGGCGCTGCAACCACCCAACGGGTGAAATACGCCGTGCTCATACTCTAAAAACGACAAAATCGTAAATAATCCCGGGCACTTATAAGGCGACATGCCGAGATATTTGGATTGAAAACTGAAGGCCAGCCTCACTCGCTCATCGGAAAAATATCGGCGCAGCTCACGATCCACCGAATTCCATGGGCGCAGGACCGGTAGAAGTTTGAGCATTTGCGGTGTCAGCACATCGCGCCAGGACTCGTAAGGTCGCTCGAGGCACGGCGTAAATGCCGCCAGCTTGGCCCGATTATCAGCCAGGTAACTCTCGAGATTCTCGGCATCACGCGGAGCAATTGCAGCAATAGCCGATCGCATGCGAGCGACATCAGGCGTAGCATCTATCCGCCCCCCCTGTTCAAAGATCAGCCGATATTGCGGATCAAGCTGCCGCATGGGAACTTCGCGCCGCAAATCGTAACCACAAGCCCGGAAGATGTCTTCAAGCACCTGCGGAAACAGAAAGAACGTTGGCCCAACATCAAAGCGAAAGCCGTCAAACTCCAGGGCAGTTGTTCGCCCTCCTACCTGATTTGAACGCTCATATACGGTTACGTCCAATCCTGCCTTGGCCAACAGCATGGCGCTCGCCAACCCACCCGGCCCCGAACCTATAATAACTACCCGTTTGGTCATAGCACTCCTTAAGGCCTACGATAATACCCGATTCTATGGATCAGGTTCTACCATGGCTTTAGAGGCGGGTCGTTTTGCGATTGTCGCCAGTGCAAGCACCTACCGGACCCGACAGCGAGAAAGAAGCCAGTCAATCCACTCTGCAAGCAGCCCCTTGGTGGCCGCCAACTCAATAACCTGCACATCGGCACGAAGATGCCGGATATCCTCAAGGAACCGGTCGCGGTTAAACGACACATGCTCCAGAAGGTCCATTTTATTAAGCAGCAAAACATCAGCGGCCAGAACCAGATGTGGATGTTTGGCGGCCTTATCGTCACCTTCACTCACGCTGAAAAGCCCCACTTTGGCATTCTGCCCGAGATCAAAACCGACCGGGCAAATCAGGTTGCCGACGTTTTCAATGAACAGTAAATCAAGCTCGGCCACATTCAGCCGCCCCATCGCCTGACGCACCTGATTGGCGTCAAGATGACAGCCATGCCCGGTATTGACCTGCACAACTTGTTCACAATGGCAACCCAGTCGTTCACCATCGCGGCTGGTAGCTGGATCGCCGACGATAACTCCCGCACGACATCGGCCCACAAGAGCGTTAAGCGTGGCCTCCAACAGGGCAGTTTTACCAGAACCTGGTGCGCCGATAAGGTCTATTACAAACACGCCCGCCTGCCTGAATTGTCGTCTATTGAGCAAGGCGACTTCGTCGTTAAGTTTGAGCACATTTTCGACTACGGGAATTGTCTTCACATATCACCTTTTACAACGGTATCCAATGCAGAAGGCGCCTCAACCTCACAGTGGGCTTGATTTTCGACCGATTCATCAAAGTCCGCAACATCAACTGAAACCAAAGTGAACTCATCGCCGCCTTCGATGTGGGCATGCACCGCGCCGCAGGTACAGTGCTCGTCCACGGTCGTCGGCTCCCACAAACGACCACAGCGAGGGCAACGCAAACGCCAGGGCGGAGTTTCGATAACAAGCTTGGCTTTCGGCCAAGTCGTCTCGCTGCTTACCGCACTCCATGCCCATTGCAGGGCCTCGGCGACAACACCGTGCATCGGGCCGATACGCACCGTTACCGTCATCAGACAAGCCGACGCCGGCACATGCCTTTTCACCAGTTCCATGAGGTCAACCGCCAGCGACATTTCGTGCATTTTTAGCTCCAAAACTGATCGGCACCGGCCTCCGCCCCCTTCCATCCCTGAAGAATTCGCATGTAATTGCTACGCTCAAAAATTTCAGGCTCGGGCGAGCGCGGCAAGCTCATGGAGCCTTTCATCTGAGAAAGCGACAAATATTCGTGCGATTCCATCCATTCCATAATGCCACGGTTCAACTGCGCCAGATGCTCCGGCCCAAACTCCAGCAGTGCCGAGACAACCTGTACCGCCTCGGCTCCGACCATGACGCACTTTATTGCGTCGGTCGCGGTTTGCACCCCCCCGGTAATGGCAAGATCACAGTCAACTTGACTGCTGATAGCCGCACCCCACCTTAGCCGCAACAGAAGCTCGTCAGAAGTTGACAATTTGAGTTGCCGGCGCAGGCATAGATTTTCGATATCTATGTCGGCCTGGTAAAAGCGATTAAAAATGACCACAGCCTTTGCGCCGGCGGCTGCAACCGCCGCCGCAAAGTGAACCGGAGCTGCATAAAATGACGAAAGCTTCACAGCCACCGGAATATGCACTGCTGACAGCACATCTTTAATTACCGCCAGCGATTCGCGCTCCACCTGTGCGCTGCTTCTTTCGGCAGACAGCGACATCTCATAAATATTAAGCTCGATTCCATCGGCGCCGGCCTGCTGCAGAAGCTTCGCATAATTGATCCAGCCGCCGCGCGTTCGGCCATTCAGCGACGCGATGACCGGTACATCCACCGCGGCCTTTATTGCGGCAAGCTGCCGCAGATACGATTCCGACCCAAGTCGAAAATCATCAGGCCGGGGCAGATAGGTCGCCGCCTCGCTGTAAGACTCTTCCGGGTACTCAATGGTTTCGTTAACATAAAGTTGTTCGTGCACCAGTTGCTCTTCAAATATGGAGTGCATGATGATCATCGGCGCGCCGGCATCCTCAAGCCGTCGAACGGTGTCAAGATCATCCACCAGGGGCGAAGCACCCGGTATGAGCGGACTCGTCAATTGGAATCCCATATAACTGCAGGACAGATTCATGATGGAGCTCCTTCTTTAATCGCCTTTTCATCGGTGTTACTGCCATTGCTGCCGGCCGGATAAGCAATACGTGCGAGTTCGTGATAGAGAGCTAGTCGTTCTGTGGTGTTGCGCGCCGCAGCCTGACCCAATTCATGAAAGCGCTTCGGGTCAATTTTTTCCACCATGGCAAAGCGTGTTTCGTTGCGAAGATAGTCACTGACAGCCGCGCGAACGACCGGGCTGTCTATTTGGAGCGGCGGCTTACCTTGGCCTATCAATCGTGGATCGTACCGATACAATGGCCAAATGCCGCTGTCCACGGCGAGCTTCTGCTGTTCGCAACCAAAGCGCAAGTCGTATCCGTGTGCTATGCAGTGCGCATAGGCAATAATAATTGCCGGGCCGGGGAACGCATTGGCCTCCGCAAATGCTTTGACAGTCTGATTGTCGTTAGCGCCAAAAGCAACACTCGCCACGTAGGCGTGGCGGTAACTCATTGCCATAAGACCCAGGTCTTTCTTCTGCGTGGCTTTGCCCAGTGCGGCAAATTTGGCCGCCGCGCCGATGGGCGTACTCTTGGAGCTTTGGCCGCCCGTATTGGAATACACCTCAGTGTCCAGAACCAGAATGCGAACCTTTTCCGACAAGCTCAGCACATGATCCAGGCCGCCGTAGCCGATATCATAAGCCCATCCATCGCCGCCAATAATCCAAACAGATTTTTCCAACAGATAGTCGGCAAACGTTTCAAGGAGCCTGGCTGCCGGTTCAGCAACCGTTTTCAGCCGCTGCCGTAATTGCTCTACGCGATCCCGCTGTTGAACTATATCCGCCTCGGTAGACTGCGGAGCCGAGAGCAGTTCATTTACAATCGCGTGGCCGAGCACAGGTGTAAGCTCCTGCAAAAGACGTCTTGCCTGGCTGGTGCGAGCACCTGTGCCCATTGCAAGCCCCAACCCGAATTCGGCATTATCCTCAAAGAGAGAGTTATTCCATGCCGGCCCTCGGCCCTTTGCGTCGTGGGTGTAGGGCGTTGTAGGCAGGTTTCCACCATAAATAGACGAGCAACCGGTGGCGTTGGCTATGACCAGCCGATCGCCGAAAAGTTGGGTGAGCAGTTTAATGTATGGAGTTTCACCGCAACCGGCGCAAGCGCCCGAATACTCGAACAGGGGCAGCATGAATTGACTGGTCTTGGCGTCCAGCCGTGTAATGGCAGTGCGGTCAACCTCCGGCAACGAGAGGAAGAAGTCGTACCGCGATTTCTCGCGATCCAGCACGTTTAGCCGCGGCATGGCGCCGATCGCTTTAACGCGCGGGTTGGCTTTATCTTTGGCGGGACAAATCTGAATGCACAGGCCGCAACCGGTGCAGTCTTCCGGGGCAACCTGAAGCACGTAACGCATGCCTTTAAAGTCAGGTGCCTTATACGCAGCAGTGAGAAACCCAGCCGGTGCTCCGGCAAGGTCTTCGGATACGCAGACCTTTGCACGTATGGCGGCATGCGGACAGACAAAAGAGCACTTATTGCATTGAATGCACAGCGTGGGTTCCCAAACCGGAATCTCCTCTGCAATATTGCGCTTTTCCCAACGGGTGGTGCCGGTTGGCCATGTGCCATCCACCGGAAAAGCACTCACCGGCAGGCTGTCGCCCTTGCCCGCCATCATTACGGCCTGCACGCGAGCGGTAAACTCCGGCATTGCCTGCTGGAAATAGCCTGTTTGATGCAAGGTAGAATCGGCCTTTGCAGGCAAAGCAATCTCGTAGAGTTTGGCCAAAGCTGCATCAACTGCCGCAAAGTTTCGGCGCACTACCTCGTCGCCACGCTTGGCGTAGGTTTTGCTTATGGCTCGCTTGATTGCGGCAATCGCCTCGTCGCGTGCCAAAACACCGGATATCGCGAAGAAGCAAGTTTGCATGATCGTATTGATACGCCGCCCCATACCCGCTTCACGGGCAACTGCCCCGGCGTCAATCGCAAATACACGCGCCCGCCGTGCGATAAGCGCCTCCTGCACTTCCAAGGGCAGATGCGGCCAAAGATCCTGAGACGACCAGGGGGCATTCAGGAGCACAACGCCTCCGGGTTTGAGATGCTCGACAATATCCATCTTTTCTAAAAATTCAAACTGATGGCATGCAATAAAATCAGCTTGATTAATCAAATACGGTGCACATATGGCACTTGGACCAAAGCGCAGGTGCGATACCGTCAGCGCGCCCGATTTTTTCGAGTCGTAGACGAAATATGCCTGGGCACTGCGGCCCGTTTCCTGTGCGATAATCTTGATGGAGTTTTTGTTGGCACCAACAGTTCCGTCCGAGCCGAGGCCATAAAATAGCGCCCGAAACGTATCAGCCGGTTCAATGTCAAGCGATTCCTGCACGGGCAGCGAAAGCCGCGTGACATCATCCACAATGCCGACGGTAAAATGCCTGCGAGGTTCTGAACGAGATAGCTCATCAAATATGGCTCGTACCATGGCCGGCGTAAACTCTTTGCTGGACAGGCCATAGCGACCTCCGCTAACCAGCGGAATCTCGGGCACTAAGCCTGAATCCCTGGCTTCTATGAGCGAAGTAAGCACATCCTGATAGAGGGGTTCACCAAGAGAACCTGGCTCTTTACAACGATCGAGCACGGCAATCCGTTTGACCGCGGGTGGCAGGACGCCGACGAACATCGAACCGGCAAAGGGCCGATACATACGCACAATCACGCAACCGCAGGATTGTCCCTGACTATTAAGCCACCGAACTGTTTGCGCAACCGTCTGGGCGCCCGATCCCATGGCTATAATTACATTAGTTGCGTCCGGCGATCCGACATATTGATAAGGTTGATACCGGCGGCCGGTTATTTCCGCAAATCGCTGCATTTGGCTCTCAATCAAAACACCTAGCGACTGATAAAATGGATTAGCCGCCTCGCGAGCCTGAAAGAAAACGTCCGGGTTCTGTGCTGTACCGCGCAGAACCGGTTTGTCGGGCGTAAGCCCACGGGCGCGATGGGCGGCAATATCGGCCTGGTCAACAAAAAGGCGAAGATGCTCATCTTGAAGCGGCTCAATACAGTTAATTTCATGCGAGGTGCGAAAACCATCAAAGAAATGCACAAATGGCACACGCGATTTCAGCGTTGCGGACGTGGCGATGGCTGCTTGATCATGCGCTTCCTGCACACTGGAAGAAGCAAGCATGGCAAAGCCGGTTTGGCGGCATGCCATAACGTCAGAATGATCGCCAAAAATGGACAGGGCGTGCGTAGCCAGCGACCGCGCCGCCACATGCATGACAAATGGAGTCAATTCCCCGGCTATTTTGTACATGTTGGGAATCATCAGCAGCAATCCCTGCGAGGCGGTAAAAGTTGTGCACAGCACACCTGCCTGTAGGCCACCATGCACCGCGCCAATAGCGCCTGCCTCGCTCTGCATTTCCACAACGCGCGGAATAGAGCCAAAAAGGTTCTCGCGACCGCGCGCGGCCCATTCGTCGGCCAGTTCCCCCATAACGCTGGCAGGCGTGATCGGGTACAACGCAACCATTTCACTTAGACGGTAAGCCACGTCAGCCGCCGCCTCATTGCCGTCAACAGGTATTAAGTTATGGCTTTTCATGATCTATCCTTTTGTTAGGTTGTTACAACGACTGGCGTTTGGTTCGGCGACCTTGTTGCGCTGGGGGGTGTGCTTGCGTCGCCGGCTTGCGCGGCCGCACCAGCCGATACGCCAGACGTCGAGCCAGACGATCCACCGCCTTGGCGGCCAGCAGGCTCAGCACGTCGCCAATCTGCATGGACTCCACGCCAATAGCCACCACCCAAGCATCAGGCTCGGCATTGAGGGCTCGTCGGCACAGATAAAGCATAGCGCCAGGCGAAAGATGATGGCTGAAATTGCTGGCAGGCGACTTTGGGGTAACCCGTCGAATCGCCACATGGCCCGGGGCAATGTCCAGGCTTGCATCCACGAATACAACCCGTCGGGCAGCGGCAATATCGCCGGCAAGTTCCGGCGTAAGTTGCATACAGCTTATGCACTTCACGCGGCCACAGCCCCATGGCTGCAATCTTTCCGACAACTGCTCGGCAAGAGCAGGCCCTGCGCCGTCATCGCCGCGCATTGGATTGCCATAGCCAATTACGAGCGTGTCGAGTTCAATCGGTCGGCTAATCTTGTCTTTGGAGCGCATCGCACACCTCCCCTTGGGCGGTCAATAATTCAATGCGCAGAGGCATTTGTCCCAGCGCATGGGTAGAGCAGCTAAGGCATGGATCAAAGCAGCGGATGACCGCCTCAACCCGGTTGAGCATACCTTCCTGCAGACGATTGCCATCTACAAATCGCCGCGCGACCTGAAGCACACCGCGATTCATGGCAAGGTTGTTGTTGCCGGTGGCAATAATGAGATTGGCCCACCGCATTAAACCGTTTTCGTCAATGCGGTAGTGATGAATCAGCGTACCGCGCGGTGCTTCCGAGATGCCCACGCCTTCCAGTTTATTGGGCCGCGCGCGGGCTCGCACTTGCTCACTTAAAATATCGGGATGTTCCAGCAGCCGCTGGATCATTTCAATTCCATAGATAATTTCAATCAGCCGCGCCCAATGGTAATGAAAGCTGCTTTGTGGAGCACGGCCAAGTCGCTGCCTAAAAACATCCAGTTCCCGATCAGCCAGCGGCGTGCCGCATCCTTCCGCCAACACCAAACGCGCCAGCGGGCCAACCCGATAGATACCATGCGGATAACCCCGCGGCCGAAAATAAGGCGACTTTAAAAACGAATGCTTTTCAACAGCTTCGGCAATAAGCGAGGCGTACTCGCGCGGTTCACGAAGTTCAGCTACTGGGGCTCCGTGTTCATCCGAAAACAGCAAGGTGCCATCATAATGCTCCAACAATCTATCGGCAGACACCAGCCCCACAAACATCGTGGGAAAATTAGCGAAGGCATCTACCTCGGCGGGATAACAGTCGCGCACACGCTGAAAATATTCTGCGGCCCTCAAAGCACGGGCCAGCGCATCAGGAATCATGGAGGCAATCTGGTCTCGATGTTCCTGTGTCAACGGTGCATTAACCCCGCCGGGAACAGTCCATGCCGGATGGATTTTCTTGCCGCCCAGCAGACCGATGATATCCTGACCGAATTTCCGCAGCATAATACCATCGCGGGCGAAATCGGGGTGGTCTTGAATGAGGCCAAAAATATTTCGCTTCGCTGGATCGCCATCCATGCCAAAAATCAAGTCTGGACTCGATAGATGGAAAAACGACAGAGCATGGCTTTGTACAAGCTGCGCCAGGTTCATAATGCGCCGCAAACGAGCCGCATTCGGCGGAATTTCGACCGCCAGCAGGTCATCGCAGGCTTTGCTCGACGCCATCAGGTGGCTTACCGGACAAATTCCGCAGATGCGGGCCATAATGGCGGGCATTTCGGTAAGAGGTCGGCCTTCCACAAATTTCTCAAAACCACGGAATTGCGTCACATGAAATTGCGCGTCGGCCACTTTGCCAGCTTCATCAAGCTGAATTGTTATGCGGGCGTGGCCTTCAATGCGGGTTACGCCTTCAATTGTAATCGTGCGGTTCATACATTTACCTCCTGTACAGCCATGCTCAAGTCACTGGCTTAAAGCCCAAAACGCGTCACCTCGGTAATGCTGGGCATCCGGCCCGCGAGGATTTCTGAAAGTGCAAACCAGATTGCATTTGCCGGCGGCGGGCAACCGGGAACATACACATCCACCTTAATCACCTGATGCAGTGGAACAGCCTTAGGCCTCAGGGGTGGTACACCCAACACCGGCAAACCCACCCGCCTCTGCCCAGGCTCCGGCGGGTACGACGCGTTTTCAACGTATGCTCGCTCAAAAAGCGAGGCACGGTCGAAACAATTGCGCATGGCAGGCACATTGCCGGTAACGGCGCAGTCGCCTAGCGACAGCACGCAGGCGCTGCGTGCGCGAATCATGCGAGCCTTGCGGTAATCCTCCTCGGAACTCACCGCACCCTCGACCAGAGTAAGATCAACCCGGGCGGGAAATTTTTTGTCATCCACCACCGGCGAGTGAAGCACATCCACAAGTCCCGCCAATGTGATCAAACGTTCATCCAGGTCGAGCAGGCTCATGTGACATCCCGAACAACCATCCAGCCACACTGTGGCTACCGTCGGTTTTTTGTTGGACTCGGTCATGGATTAGCCTCCCGCATAAGGGTTAAATACGGCAGAAATGCAAGCTTTTTAGTCATTTCGCCAACCGCAACGCCCCGATGCGTCAAAGCACCGGTTGGGCATACGTTGACGCATTTTCCGCAACTTGTGCACGTTTCGCTCTCTCCCCAAGGCTGGTCAAGATCATGAATGACCGCGGCCAACACGCCCCGCCCCTTGATATCTTTGGTGCGGGCACCCTCCACCTCCGCGCACACGCGCACGCACCGCGTACACAAAATGCAGCGGTTATGATCAAGCCGCATCCGATCATGCGAATTATCAACTTCGAGTTGCGGATTTCGGTATGCAAAGCGCACATGGTCAATGCCCAGCTTTTGTGCCAAGCTCTGGAGTTCGCAATGCCCATTGCTGACGCACACCGAACAGATGTGATTGCGTTCGGCCAACAGCAGTTCGACAATCATGCGCCGATAACGGTGTAACCGATCAGAATTAGTTTGCACTTCCATGCCCTCCTGGCAAGCGGTGGCGCAGGCAGCGTGAAGCTTCGGCGAGCCAGCTATTTCCACCATGCACAGGCGGCAGCCGCCCCAGACAGTCAGGCCCTCCAACCAGCACAGCGTTGGCAGTTCCATGCCGTTATCGCGCACAGCCTGCAGCACCGTATCGCCGGCACGACAACTCACATCTTTGCCGTTGATTCGCAGGGTAAGCGATTCCACAGAAGAATTAACTTGGGTAATCATGGCAACACCTCCAAGGCAAGGTGGCGTTCATCCGCGGTGCGGTCGTCCTGATCTCGGCGCTGCTGCGCCTGTTGGATGAGCGTCAGATATTCATCTTCAAAAAAACGCAGTGTGCTAAGCACCGGATTGGGCGCCGACTGACCGAGTCCACACAGACTCGTTTGCTTAACCATGTCGCACAATTCCTTCAGCAGCACCAAATCGTGCGGTGAGCCTTCTGCTCGGCAGATGCGATCCAGCAATTCGTGCATTTCGTAGGTGCCCACGCGACATGGCACGCATTTGCCGCAGCTTTCAGTCATGCAGAACTCCATGAAAAACCGCGCTACATCCACCATGTTGCTGGTCTCATCCATTACGATCATGCCGCCCGAACCCATAATGGATCCCAGTTTCATCAGCGACTCGTACTCTACCGGCAGGTCCAGGTGGGCCGCGGGTATGCACCCTCCCGAGGGGCCGCCGGTTTGAACAGCCTTAAAAGCCTTTCCGTCCGGAATTCCGCCGGCAATGTCAAAAATAATTTCCCGCAGCGTAATGCCCATCGGCACTTCAATAAGGCCGGAGTTTTTGATCTTGCCGGTCAGCGCAAAAACCTTGGTGCCTTTGCTCTTTTCGGTGCCCATGGCTGCAAACCAAGCAGCGCCATGGTTAATAATGGCCGGTACGTTGGCGTAGGTTTCAACATTGTTTATCAGCGTTGGGCAGCCATGAAGCCCTTTATTCGCGGGATACGGCGGCCTCGGTCGCGGCACCCCACGATTGCCTTCCACGCTGGCTATGAGCGAGGTCTCCTCGCCGCAGACGAATGCCCCAGCGCCCAACCTTACCTCAACATTAAAGTTAAACTTGGTGCCGAAGATTTCGTGTCCAATCAGGTCCTGCCTCCTCGCCTGATTAATAGCCTTATTCAATCGTTTGACCGCCAACGGATACTCCGCCCGCACATATATAACTCCCTGCTCAGCCCCAACTGCGTAGGCGGCGATGGCCATACCTTCCAGTACCCGGTGCGGATCGCCCTCCATAACGCTGCGGTCCATGAAAGCACCAGGGTCGCCCTCATCGCCATTGCAGATCACATACTTGCGTGGTCCACCGGCTTTGGCGACCGTGGCCCATTTAAGCCCTGTGGGGAAGCCAGCTCCGCCACGTCCGCGAAGGCCCGACTCTGATATTTCGGCAACAACCTGCTGGGGACTCATGCTTGTAAGCGCCTTGAGCAGCGACTGATACGCCCCGTGCCCAATGCAGTCGGCAATGTCCTCTGGATCGGTATGACCGGAGTTTTCGCGCACCACAAGTTTTTGTTTGGTGAAAAATGGGTGCTGTGTATCGCAGATCAGTCGCTCCACAACGGGCCCGTTCAGCGAGGCTATAATCTCGCCGGCATCGGCAGGTGTAACGTTTTGGTACAACCGATCATCCACGCGAACCAACGGACCATTGCAACACAGCCCCATGCAGCCCACAGCCTTTACACGCACGCTTTGGGCGCATCCCCGTTTTTGGGTCTGTTCCTGCAGTTGAGTGAGCACCACATCGCTTTGCGAGCTGGTGCAGCCCGATTCCATGCAAACGTTTATGTGATGAGCGAATTTCTCATCATGCTGTCGAGCTTTCTGCGCGAGGCTTTCCAGTTCTTCCGGTTTCATGGTGTTACCTTTCTTTGGAGTTTTTCATCTATCGCGGCAAGCAATTGCGGCGCTGTTTTCTTGCCAAGCACCTGTCCGTCCAGCACGGTGGTGGGAGCCAGGCCGCATGCGCCGATGCAGCGAGCCACCATCACAGACAATTCGCCATCCTCTGTGGTTTTGCCCTCGTGAACGTGATAATGACGCTCAACTTCATCCAGAAGCTGACGGCCGCCCTTGATGTAGCACGCGGTTCCCAGGCATACCACACAGGTATGACGGCCCTGCGGCTTAAGTGAGAAAAAATGGTAAAAGGTGGCCACCGCATACACTTTCGATAACGGCACATGCAGCGCGCCGGCCACCCAACGCATGGACGGTTCGTCCAGATAACCAAAGCTCTGCTGAACACTGTGCAGGCTTTCGATGAGTGCTTCGGGTTCAAAGTCATTGCGACGCATTACCGTTTCGACAATCTTCCAGCGCTTGTCGTTGGTGGGCGGTGCGGTTACGGGCGGAGCATGAAGCATCATAAACTTCTCCTTAAAAGAGGACCGGCTTAGCAAATCCTCGGCAACTGTTCTCCATAGGGTTTCTGTACAATACGCTGACCGCCAATGGCTGTGTGAAGCACGCATAAGCCATCGCGCGTTTCAGCAACTCGACCGATTTCGCAGGCATCGCGCCCTAAAGGATGGCTTTGCATAGCCGAAAGCGCCACGCTCGCGTCGCGGCTGCGCACCACCACCACCACCTTGCCTTCGTTGGCTATGTCCAATGGATCAAGTCCAAGCATTTCGGCCGCGTGCAGGGCCTCAACACGCACCGGAATCCGCGTTTCATCAAGAACTATCTGCCGATGAGTCCGCGCTGCAATGTCCGCACAAACCCCGGCAAGACCACCGCGCGTCGCATCGCGCATAAACACCACACCAGGCACCGCGTCCTGAAGCACTTCGAGCAGTCCATTGAGCGGAGCCGCATCGCTACGCAGAACGCTTTTTACTTCCGGCATTTCACGAGCCAGCATCACCGCCAGTCCGTGCTCGCCGATAGCGCCGTTAATCAACAACACATCGCCCGGCGCAATGGCTCCCATGCTCAAACGCGAATCTTCGCGCCGAACGCCCACGCCGGCGGTCGTTATATACATCCCGTCCGCGTGCCCCTGCCCGACCACTTTGGTATCGCCCGTAAGGATCGAAACTCCAGCCTCCTGTGCCGTGCGGTTTATGGATTCAAGCACCCTGTCCAACGTGCGCTGCTCCAGGCCCTCCGCCAGAATCAGCGAAAGCGCCAAGCCCAACGGCCTACAGCCGCAAACCGCCAGATCATTGACGGTGCCGCTTACGGCCAGCCGGCCAATATCACCGCCTGGGAAAAACAGCGGTTGAACTACGTAGCTGTCAATGGTGATGGCGGTTGCGCCATCGGCGGTAAAACCGGAATCCAGCAGCTCATTCAGCGCCGGATTACCAATGCGAGGCAATATAAGCTGATGAACAAGAGCGTCCGTAAGCTGCCCGCCGCCGCCATGCGCCATGACAATGCGCGATAACTTCGGACCGGCAAATGCGTCAAATCGAGCATGCTGCGGTGTTGCCGTATTCATAAAAATGACTCCTGCGTCTGGCGGCCATCGGGTACCATTCTCTTTTGGCCGTACTTAAACCAAGCAGCACAAGTCCCCTCCGAACTGACCATGCAGGGACCTATCGGATTAACCGGTGTGCAGGCGCGGGCAAAAAGCGAGCACCTCGGCGGATCAATCTGCCCGCTTATGACCTGCCCACATAAGCATCCTTTCGGCTCACAGTCCTGCAGCACTGGCAGAGCAAACACCTTCTGTGCGTCGAATCGCTCATACTCTTTGCGTATGCGTAATCCGCTGCCTGCAATTACGCCCATGCCGCGCCAACGTGCGTCGGCCGGCTCAAACACCTGTGTCAGCAGTGCTTGGGCGCGGCCGTTTCCCCGTGAAGAAACAGCCTGCGGATACTGATTGACCAGCGCCGCCTTGCCTTCAGCCGCTAATTCAGTCAGGCAAGCTAATGCTTCAAGCAGCAGCGTTGGCTCAAAGCCACCGATCACGCACGCTATGCCATACTCCTGCACAATAGGAACATAGGCATCCGAGCCAATCACCACCGAAACGTGCCCCGGACACAAAAATCCATTTATCTTGAGATGACCGCGATCCTCTAATAACGCTCGCAACGCTGGAATAATGGTCTTATGACTGGCCAATGCCGAGAAATTTTTAAGTCGCAATTCTTCGGCTCGGCGAATGGCCACAGCGGTAGCTGGTGCGGTGGTTTCAAAACCGACCGCGGCGAATACGATGCGCCGATGCGGTTCGCGCTGGGCCAACGCAACCGCGTCGAGGCTGCTGTAGACCACCTCAATACGCCCGCCCTGACCGCGGATTTTTTCAAGGCTGCTGTGCTGGCCGGGTACACGAAGCATGTCACCATAGGTGCACAAAACAACATCGTCGCGCCGGGCCAGACCCACCAATTGATCTATATCCGCCTGAGAGGTAACACACACAGGGCAGCCTGGCCCGCTGATTAATCGAACATTTGCCGGCAGCACGCTGTGCAACCCGCACCGGAAGGCACTCGTTGTGTGCGTTCCGCATACCTCCATAAAGGCCAATCGTCCCTTCACATGCTTTGCGGCAGCGTGAAGCCGTTGCAGCAGCAGGCGCGGTTCTGCATTATGTGACAATGCATTATTCATAATCGCCTCCTGCTGCAGCCGGTGCCGCGTCACCCATAGAGGTTGCAGGCATGCCAGCTCGTTTGAGATCGTTAATAAGCGACCATGTCTCGGTGGCTTGCCGGGCATCCAATCGCTCAATGGCGAATCCGGCATGGATGAGGACCCAATCACCAACTACAGCCTCCGGCGTCATCAGGGTGTTGACAGGTACGCGATTGCCATGCAGGTCAACCACTCCACACGAGCCATCCTGCTCCACCAATTGTGCTGGTACCGCTAAGCACATAAAGCACACTCCTGTTCAGCGGGTTTACAGCATCCCGCAAGCGATGGATCGTGCACCGCAACGAAAGCCTGGCCTAAAGCCAAACCTCCATCGTTGCACGGCACGGCGCAGTTGCGCAACACTTTTAAACCGCAGTCTTCCAAATTCTCAATTACTAGGTCTCGCAATATTTCGTTTACAAATACCCCACCCGCCAATACCACGGTGCTTAGCCCTGTCTCTGCGGCCTGCTGTTTAACCAGCGAAGCCAATCCCATCGCCAACTGCCAGTGAAACTCGGCGGCCAGCCGATCAGGTGCGGCCCCCTGCACCAGTAATTCGATTGCGTAATGCCAAAACAAATCGAGGTCGAGCCTTTGCGACTCTTGTCGCCTGGAACGCTCTGACTCCTGATGCCAGGGCGTAATTTTCCACATAGGCTCTAAGCCCTGTGTTGGCACGTGGCGATACGCAATGGCCTCGAGGGCCATGGCGGCCTGTGCTTCGAATCGGTTATGCGTACAAACGCCAAGCAGGGCCGCCAGGCCGTCATAGAGTCGGCCAATGCTGCTGGAGAGCACACTTTGCACATTGTGACGCAGCATGGTGCAAAGCATGTTACGTTCGGCCGACTCTGGAAACAGTCGTCGCGTAATGGGATGAGTGCTTGCATCTACCCCGTAAAGTCGCCATAAAATTGCCAAGGCACTGCGACGAATGTCTACTGCGGCGGCATCGCCGCCGGGCAGTTGCAGAGGCGCTATCGAACCTAGTCGTGTAAAAGATTGCGGGCTGACACGTAGCAACTCCCCACCCCAGCCGCCGCCATCGCTACCCAAGCCGGTCCCGTCGCAAACCAGGGCCAGCGCCTCTTGCCAGTGGTTATGCTCCGCCAACACCGAACACGCGTGCGCATGGTGATGCTGCACCGAAATTAACCTGGCCCCATACCGCCGGGCCAACTCTACCGCATAGTGCGAACTGACATACATAGGGTGCGCATCACACGCAACAAACGCGGGCTTTACATCATACAGTTGCAGCAAATCGTCAACGGCGCTCTTAAAGTTCATAAAGGCTTTCTGATGCCGCAGATCGCCCAAATGAGCGCTTAGTACCGCCCCCGCGTCGGTGATCGCGCAGAGAGTATTTTTTAGTTCACCCCCCAAGGCAATTCCCATACACCCTTTGGGGCCACCCAACTCAATTGTCGCCGGTACGTAACCCCGCGACCGCCGCACCGGCATGATCTCTCTCCCCGGTCCGGCATCTAAAACGACGGAATCATCCACACATCGCTGAATGGGACGATCGTGCCAGAGAAACCCGTCGCAGAGAGGCCCGAGCCTTGTAAACGCTTCCTGGTTATTTATGGCGATTGGCTCATCACTTATGTTGCCGCTGGTCATAACCAACGGAATGTTGCCCAGCCGATCGAACAGGAGATGCTGTAGCGGCGTGTACGCCAACATGACTCCCAGCCGATGAGTTCCCGCGGCGACTTGGGGCGCTATGGGTGTTCTGCTGCGGCGCGTTGCCAATACAATCGGGGCCGCTGGCGAGGTTAGTGCAGCAATGCCGTTGTCGCTCAGGTCAATAAGCTTGCCGGCTTCCGCCTCATCGCACACCATCACTGCCATCGGCTTGGCATCACGCTGTTTTAATTGCCGCAGTCTATGAACCACCAAAGGCTGATCTGCACGCGCAGCCAAGTGAAAGCCGCCAATACCTTTTATGGCAATGATACGGCCCTCGAGCAGCCAATGAGCGGCGGTGGCAACAGGATCGCCCGGCACAATGCGTCCAGCGTTGTCCATGAACTCAATCTGCGGCCCGCACGCAAGGCATGACACGGGCTGTGCATGAAACCGACGGTCATCCGGATTAATGTATTCTTGTGCACATTGGCCGCACAATTCAAACGAGGCCATGGTTGTAGCAGGCCTATCATATGGAATAGACCGAACAATACTGAATCGAGGCCCACAATTGGTGCAACTGATAAGTGCGTGGCCAAAGCGTCGGTTGGCTGGATCACGCATTTCCGCGCGGCAGGCTTCACATAATGCTATGTCCGGTGCGATACCGGCCGTTGGTGCATCGCCGCTCACGCTCTGTTCAATGGAAAATTGCGTCTCCGCGATGTTGGGTTGGCAATCCGCTTCTATTATGCTGGCGACCTGTGCTAGCGGCGGAAGTGCAGCGGCAAAGGACTTTTGAAAGAGGCTAAGCGACTGGGAGCATCCCTGTATCTCTATGACGACGCCTTGCGAATCGTTGCGTACTGAGCCAGTGAGACCGCATTGCTTCGCCAGGCGATACACGAACGGTCTAAAGCCAATGCCCTGCACGCAGCCTGCGACAACCCAGCGCCGCCGCCTCAACTCTTCCGCTGCTGTGCAGGACCGATCCATACGACGGCCTCAAGAGAGCCCGGCGGCTTTGGCCTCGTGAAACTTTTCACAAACAGCCACGCCGCTCTGTACTCTCGAAAGCCAGCTTACCCGTAGTGCAAATCCAACCACATCAGGATTATCCACCGACACGCTATACAATAAATGCTGTGATAGGCCATCAGCATTTTACCTATAGTCTTGCAGCGTGCGACAAAGGCCACGATCAGAAATAATTTTGCTCGGAGATCGCCTGAAATCAGCCTACTACGCGCTCGGCATTTACAATCGGTATATTCCCTATGTTAATCCCATACTTTGCAACTATGCATCAAGCCACACCATAAGCAAAAAGGTGTTTTCATTTAGCACCAATCGCCGAATCATCACTATTTACGGCCTTATATGAATAGTGTTGTAATATATATATGTTCATGCTATGATCTCTTATTTTCAAAGTGATCTTGTCTTTTATAATTACAACGCCTGCACAGGCACCTCTGCAACGCATCATGCGACGCTTTTAAGCCATTGCTCCGCAACGCCGCAAGTCCCACAATGACGTTTGCCGGCCCTGGGGAGACGGGGCGGCCAATCCGGCGTCGGCCGCGAACTGTAGCGTTCGCCCGAGCGCAGGAACATTCCGCGCATTTGTTAGTGCGGAGAAAGGCAGCGACCATGGCTGCAGACAAATTAGCGACATTTCTTAAAGCCCGTACAAAAAGTTCGTGGATGACACTGGTTTTAATCATCTTTTTGGCTATATACATTTTCTTGAGCCAGCATCACTTTCCAACCAGCAGCCAGAACGCCGCCCCAACAGCTATCGCATCGCACGAAACGTTTCATCCCTTCGGCTTCTGGTATATGCCTACCTTTACCACACCCGAACGCATCGCACTGTTTGTGGTGCTCGGCATTGCGGTGGCAGGCCTGCTTTATGCAGCGTTTCTCGTAGGCATCATTCGCCGAGCTGACCACGGCACAATAAAAATGAAAGAAGTCGCCACCGCCATCCGGCAAGGCTCTGTGGCTTATTTGCGCCGCCAGCGTTATACGCTGCTGCCACTGATCGGCATCATCACCATCTTATTGGTATTGACGGCAAGCAGTAATACCGCCGCTGGATGGAATCTACCCATCGGCCGGGCCATCGCGTTTTTGATGGGCGCGTTTTTCTCCATGGCCGTTGGAACCTTCGGCATGCTAATGGCCACTGAAGGCAATCTGGTGGTCGCAGCCGCCGCACCCCACGGCTTTGGCAAGGCACTGCAGTTGGGCTACCGTACCGGTACGGTCACCGGCATGCTCAACGACGGCTTGGGGCTGCTCGGAGCCACCTTGATATTCATGTATTTCGGCAACCGAGCGCCGGAAGCACTGCTCGGTTTTGGTTTCGGCGGCACACTGTTGGCGCTGTTTATGCGCGTTGGCGGCGGCATTTACACCAAAGCCGCCGATGTGGGCGCCGACCTTGTAGGTAAAGTCGAAAAGGACATTCCAGAGGATGATCCGCGAAACGCCGCAACTATTGCCGACAATGTCGGCGATAACGTAGGCGACTGCGCCGGTATGGCCGCTGACATTTTCGAAAGCTACGAAGTTACCATGGTGGCCGCGATGATTCTGGGCTGGGCGAGCTTTGGACATATCGGCATGATGTTTCCGCTGCTGGTGCGCGCCGTAGGTGTTGCTTCTGATATGATCGCAACCTTTACTGTCCGCGCCGCCGGCAAGGGCGACAGTCAATCCGCCATGAAAGCCATTACCCGTGGCTATCATCTCGGGGCATTGCTAAGCACGCTGGGCCTTGTCGCCGTTGGATTCTGGTACCTGCGATTTGACGCCGCGGCCACCGCCCAGATTCCCCATCTCAAAAGCTTTCTCGGCGCAGCTCCATGGTGGGCCAATTTTGGAATTCACGGGCTTGACATGCGCCCGGCAGAAGCAACCCTCGTTGGCATTACGCTGGCACTGGTACTCAACGTTTCCACCGAATACTTTACCGGCACGCATGAGCCGCCTGTCGAATCACTCGTCAAATCATGCAGCACCGGTCATGCCACCAATATTATTACCGGTCTTTCCGTGGGTATGGAAAGCTCGGTCAGCGCTGCGGTAATCCTTGCATGCTGCGTAAGCATTACAAGCCTCATATTTTACGGCGCCAATCCGATCTTCGTGGCCTACGGAATTGCCATGTGCGGCATTGGCATGCTTACGCTTGCCGGCAACACCTTAAGCATGGACGTTTTCGGGCCGGTTGCGGATAACGCCAACGGCATCGGCGAAATGGGCTACGACGCCGCCGCCATGGGCGACGCCAATCATCGCTCTGCCCGCCAGGTGCTCGCAGACCTCGACGCCACCGGCAACACAACCAAAGCTCTGACCAAGGGCGTGGCGATTGGGTCGGCGGTTATTGCGGCGGTAAGCCTTTATGCTGCGTTCATTACTTTGGTTGGCACAGGTGGAGTTTCTGATCATGCGCGCATCAGCGACGAAGCTTACCGCGCCATCTCAGGTATGATCTCCGTCGCAAATCCCAAACTGCTTGTGGGCTTGCTCCTTGGAGGAGCGGTCCCTTTCCTGTTCAGTTCCATGACCATTCGCGCCGTAGGCCGGGCTGCATTCCTCATCGTGCGAGAATGTCGTGAACAGTTCCGCGATGAACGCATTTGGCGCGGCGAAAAAAAACCAGACTATGGCCGCGTCGTCTACATTTGCACCTCCACGGCACAGCGCGAATTGATTGGCCCGGGCTTTTTGGCCATTTTGTCACCGCTGCTGGTTGGATTTCTGTTGGGCGTTGTCGCCTTGGCGGGCTTTTTGGCCGGCGCGATTTTATCCGGTCAGCTTCTGGCGGCATTCATGACCAATGCCGGCGGAGCCTGGGACAATGCCAAAAAGACCATCGAAGATGAACCGCGCAATCCATCCGCCAATCGCGGGAAAGGTTCTGAGCGACACAAGGCGGCTGTTACCGGCGATACGGTTGGCGACCCGCTCAAAGACACCGCCGGCCCGGCCATAAACCCACTGCTTAAAGTCATGAACATGGTCGCGCTGCTGGCCATTCCACTCATGTTGCCATTTGATGGCTCTCTCTGGCGATGGGAAAGGGCTGCCCTGCCAGCCGGGGCGACATTTTCGCTGTCCTCACACTCATGGATAGCTCCAGTTATCGGCGTTGCAGCCACCGTGTTGATCGGCTGGGCGGTTTATCGCTCCAAGCACCAGCCAAAACAACTCACTGAAATTGAGCGCCAACAGCACGAGGATTAACCACCTGCGATGGTCCGCAAAAAACGGAGTTTAACCATGAACCCATCATTTCAAGCCATTTCGCCAAGCTCGCAGGCCGCAGCCGTTGCCCTAGCGCCCCGGCGAACAGGTCTATTGATGATGATGTTGCTAGCCAGCGTAAGCGCACTGATGTGGTTGGTAACGGTATATATTTTCAGGGCCAACCCGGCGCTGCTTGCGTTAGCGCTGGCCGCCTATGCTTTTGGCCTGCGCCACGCTCTGGATGCCGACCACATCGCGGCTATTGATGGAATTACACGCCGCCAGGTTGCCGATGCAAGACCCAGTGCTTTTGTAGGCCTGCAGTTTTCACTGGGACATTCGACCGTGGTGCTGGGGCTGGCTCTGGCACTCATTGCCGGCGCTCATCAAGCGGAGGCTTCTTTACCACGCCTCATGGCCATCGGCGGGTTACTGGGCGGGGTTATTTCCGCCGGCCTCTTGCTGCTGGTGGGTGGTGCCAACATCTGGAGTTTATTAAATAGCTCACCCAATGCGGGCCAGCATGCTCATGGAAGACCGGGCGGCCTGCTTACCTGGCTTTTCCGACGGACTTACCGCTATACGAACTCCGGTTGGAAGGTTTTTATGGTGGGCTTGCTGTTTGGACTTGGTTTTGACACCGCCAGCGAAGTAGCTGTGCTCATCATCGCGGCGGGCGCTGCCGCGCACGGCCTGCCAGTATGGTATTGTCTGATGTTTCCACTCATCTTCGGCGCGGGGATGACGCTCGTGGACTCGGCCGACAGCCTTCTAATTCTCTCGGCCTGCCGCTGGGCTGTACAGTCCAGTGCACGCTCTCATTACTACAATGTAGCCATGACGCTCACCACCGTTCTCATGGCTTTTGGCATTGCGGCTATTGAAATCTGGGGGCTTTTGGCGCCCCAAACACACGGTCGCCATTCAGGCTACTCGTGGGCACAAACGCTTAACAGCCATTTTGTAGCTATTGGTGTAGGGTTCGTGGTTATAACGGCAGCCGTTTGGGCCATTCTGTGGTTTGTCTGGCGACTCCGTGGACGGCCGCTATATGCCAACGCGGTATAAACCAACATTCGAACCAAACATCAACCGATGTTACAATCTGCCTTGTCCGCCCGCGCTATGGCGGTGTACCGCGCTGCGGCACCCCATGACGGGCATGGCTGCATTTGGAGGCAATCACACCCTTGACAAACAATTCCGATGTAAAGGTATTGATTCTGCGTACCGCCGGCACGAACTGCGACTTGGAACTTGCCCGCGCCTTTGAGCTTGCCGGTGCCAGCGCCACGCGCCTGCACATTAATCAACTACTAGCCGATGCATCCGCATTCAGTCGCCACCAGATACTGGTCATTCCGGGCGGATTTTCCTACGGCGACGACATTGCCAGCGGAAAGATTCTTGCCAATCAGCTTATTCATCACCTTAAGCAACCACTCCAGCAGTGGGTCGCCGACGGCAAGCTTATCATAGGAATATGCAATGGCTTTCAGGTGCTCGTGAAGTCCGGCCTGCTGCCGGGTCCCATGCCGCAACTGTCTGCCGGCGACTGGCATCCAGCAACGCTCACGCACAATGCCCACAATCGCTTTGAAGATCGCTGGGTTCACCTTCGCGCCGAATCACCCCTTTGCAAGTGGCTTACGCCTGGCCAGAGGTTGCATCTGCCGATTGCTCACGGCGAAGGGCGTTTTGTCACGCGCGATGCCTCCGTGCTAAACGCACTGAAAGCAAACCACCAAATTGCCCTGAGGTATGTAGATTCACAAGGCAACACGGCAACGAATTTTCCGGATAACCCCAATGGCAGCACGGAGGCAATTGCCGGCATTTGCGATATAACGGGCCGTGTCTTCGGGCTTATGCCGCATCCTGAACGCTTTGCCGATCTGCTGCAAGGGCCTGCTTGGACCCGCCGCTCTGGCTCAACGCAGGCCGATGGTTTGGAGATTTTTACAAATGCCGTTGGCTGTGTGCGCCAGAAGATGGCTGTAGCTGTCTGACGCTTCATACGGTGTTGTTGGTGCACCGCAACACGACTGTTACAATATCACTTAGGTTGCCAACCACAATGCGGCCACCGCGCTTAGGCCGCCATCTGACGGAAAGGACGCCTCAGAATGATCTCAGGCACAGACAAAGTCAGCTTTCGTCGCCGCCTCTGGCAACCGCGCTGCGGTGAACTGCCGCCCGCCGATGCCCTAACGCAACTGGCCAATCAACTAAAATGCGAACCTTTGGTAGCACAGTTGCTGGCGGCACGCGGTCTTGGCGACGCAAACGCCGCCGCCGACTTCTTGTCTCCACAATTCCGCAATCTCCATCCGCCGGAACTGCTGCCCAATCTAACGCCCGCTGCCGAACTAATCGCGGCATTTGCACGCGACAAATCGCCCATTCTTATTTTTGGGGACTATGATGTTGACGGCATAACAGGGACAGCCATGCTGTGGCGTTTGCTCAAAAGCGTCGGCGCCAACGTGGATTACTACATTCCTCATCGTATTGATGAAGGCTATGGCCTGTCGCTTAAGGCCGTGGAGGATGCTGCCAACAACGGCTGCAAGCTCCTGATAACCATAGATTGCGGCATCGCCGGCGCTGCGGCGGTTGAGCTGGCTCGATCGCGCGGCATGACAGTAATCGTAACCGACCACCACGAACTACCCGCCACGTTGCCGCCCGCCCATTTCATTATTCATCCACGACTTGTCGGCAGCACCTATCCCAACGCGCATTTGTGCGGCTCAGGGGTGGCTTTCAAGCTCGCATGGGGGTTGGCCGTGGCCCTGTGCCGCTCCGCTACGCTCACCGAAACCCTGCGACGCATGCTGATCGAGTTTTCGGCCTTGGCGGCTCTGGGCACCGTGGCGGACGTCATGCCCCTCGTGGGCGAAAATCGCATTCTGGTTCGCTATGGTCTTGCCCAGTTGCCCTTCAGCTCGCTCGTAGGATTGCAAGCGCTGATCGGCGCGGCTGGGTACAGCAACCGAAAGATTGATGGCACCGCCATCGGCTTTTCGCTGGCGCCGCGCCTCAATGCGGCAGGTCGCATGGGGCACGCCAGGGCCGCCCTGGAGATGCTCCTCACCGATGATGCCGAACGCGCCACCAAAATTGCCCACGAACTTGAACGCTGCAACACCGAGCGGCAAGCCGTGGAGCGTAAAATCAGCCAAACCGCCAAAGACATGGTGCATGCCGCGGGTGAACTTCCCGCGGCTATTGTTCTTTATGAAAAGCAATGGCATGCCGGCGTTGTAGGCATCGTCGCCTCCCGCATGGTGGATGCCTTCCATCGGCCCGCATTCATTCTCACCGAAGAAAGCGGCGTACTCGTGGGTTCAGGCCGCAGCATCCCGGGCTTTGATTTGCATGTTGCCATAGAACATTGCCGCGAACTTATCATTTCAGGAGGCGGACACTCGGCCGCCGGCGGAGTTAAACTTCTGCCGACCAATCTGTCGCTGTTTCAGCAGAAGCTCGCGCATTTTGCCCGCAACACCATTCCCAAACACGCGTTGATTCCTACTCTCGACTTTGATTGCGCCGTTCAGGCAAACCAGCTTACGCACAGGGCGGTGGAGTCGCTGGATCGCATGGCTCCATTTGGACATGGCAATCCGCGACCAAGATTTGTACTTACGCGCGCCACCATCGCTCGACCGCCACGCATCGTTAAAGGCTCACATCTGCAATTACATTTTGCCGCCGATGGTTGCCAGCTTCGCGGCATTGCCTGGCGAATGGGCGAATTGGAACCCTGCCTTGCGGCCGGCGTTCAGGTGGATGTACTTGTAGAGCCGCACTTGGATGCATACAACGGCATGCCTCGCGTAGACCTGCACGTGGTGGATATTGCCCGCTCCGACCGCAGGCCGCTTCAACCCACCCCATCAAAACCTCAACCCGCCGTCATGTGTTGACCCTTCCACAATGCCAAGCCTTTTAACAAACACTTCCGTTTGCCAAGTTGGGCGCGGCAAAGTGCCCTTTGTACCATAGCCCCAGCGGAATACCACGTCTGCTATCGGCGAGGCGGCCGCGGGCCGAGGATGTGTCGCGTGTCTTTTCTGGCAGCGGGCAACATAAGCTGATCCAGCGCAGGGTTACAGCCGCTTCCGCTGGAGACCGTTTCAGGCGAGGGATCGGCCAATGCGGCAAGGTCTTCGCCAATCGTTTGCGGCACTTCATGCCTGTGTTCGCTTAGCCAGCGCAACGCGTCGAGGAGCTTATCACCAACCCGCTCGCCTTTTTCAGCGTCGGCCTGGGCGTCCAAGGCCTCGTTGACAAGCCGCTGATCATCAAGACAACCTAAAAAGTCGGCCATCGAACATTCTGTAACGTCGGCGGCATTGTCCAAATACTCGATAACAGCATGCGCCAAAGCGCGAAGCCCGTGCGGCATAAACAAGCCGGCCGCCATGTCTTCGCGCACGGACGCATACAGTCGCGGATCGGTCAGCAGACACCCCAAGGCCCAGCGCTCGGCGGAGATGCGAGCCGCCGAAATCGGAATGGTTATATAAGCCGACGCATACGAGGCCTGCTGCGGCTCTTGAGAATCGCCTTCCATTGCCCCGCCGCCTCGCGTCGGCCGGGAGCGAATACGTTCAAGCTGAGCAACAATGTCTTCGCGTCCCATGCCGCTTAAGCCCGCGAGGCGGGCGATGAGCAGGCCGCGGCGCACAGGGTCTATGCTGCCGGAGTCTAAGGCGGCGGCCACAAGCTCAAGCAGGCGGTTGGCGGCGGCCTGTCGCTCGTGCATCGAGGCGGCGGCGGTCATGCGACCTCCCAAAAGACTCCACTGATGCTCCAATGCATCGCGGCCTTGCGCCACAACTTCCTTAAATGCCGCCCCACCGTGGGCCATGCAGTAATCACACGGATCTTTGCCATCGGGCACTGCGGCAATGCGCACATCCAGCGGCTCACGAATAAATACATCCAGCGCCCGCTCGGCGGCTCGGCGGCCGGCGTCGTCGCTGTCAAAAATAAGCACCGCCGCCGGGGCCAGATAGCGCAGCGCCCGTGCGTGCTCCACCGTTAAAGACGTGCCCAGCGTGGCCACCACGTTTTTAGCCCCCGCCTGATGACATGCGATTACATCCATGTAGCCCTCCACCACCACGGCCACCTTGCTGTTTATAATGTCCTGTCGGGCGGCGTTAAGCCCGTACATGGCCTCGCGCTTGTAAAACACTGGTGTTTCGGCGGAGTTGAGGTATTTTGGCCCTTCATCTGCGGCGCCGTCGGTCCGCGGAACAATGCGCCCGCCAAACGCGACTACTTTATCAAACCGGTCTATGATCGGAAAAATAATGCGCGATCGGAAAATATCAAATGGACTGCCATCGCTGCGCTTTTTAACCAGACCGGCACCAACAAGCACATCAAGCGGGAGGCCCGCACGCACCGCCGCATCTGAAAAACCCGTCCACTTCTCTCCGGCGTAACCGATGTGAAACTGCTCGATGGTTTCATCTGTAAGGCCGCGATCCTCAAGGTATTTACGGGCAGGGGCAGCCTCGCCGGTTTGCCAGTTGCGCTCAAAGTAGCTCATGGCCCACGCGTTGGCTTCCAGCAGCTTTTGCCGGATGGTCGCTTCTTCCTGCCGGCGCGGGTTGGCGTTAAGCTCGGGCAGCTTAATGCCCGCACGCTGGGCCAAATATCGCAGCGATTCGCCGAGCGTCATCTTGTGATAGTTCTGCACAAATTTGAAGACATCGCCGCCCGCTGCGCACACAAAGCATTTATAAATCTGCTTTTGCGGCGACACATGCATCGAGGGCCGACGATCATCATGAAACGGGCACAGCCCCAGGAGTTCTTTGCCCACGGGCTTAAGCGCAATGTGCTCGCCGATGATGTCTTCAATGCGCACAGCGTTGCGCACCATCTGAAATGTCTGCGAAGTGCCTATCATGAAGGCCATTTTACCGTCAACGCCCGCCTTTTGGCATGGGACAAACAATTAGGTCGCGCAATCACCGGCAGAGGCACTGTTTTACTTGAGTTTAATAACGGCCACACCAAGTCCGCCTATCGAAAATGCATCGTGCGGTAAGGTACGAGCGCCCGGCTGTTTTGAACCGGTAATTTGGTCCACCCACATTTCCTGTGCACCCGCAGCGCCGGCAATACTTACACGACTGGGGCTGTCGCCCATGTTTACCAGCAGCACTCGCTTCGCCCCGGCCGGGGTTACAAATGCCTGTGCAAACAACTGGCTTGCCTTGCGGCCATTGTGAGCAACAATCGCGACATTGGTATGCACCATTTTATCGCCGGGGCCGCAATTGCGCACCAACAATTCAAGCACCCGGAATCGGGCATTGGGAGCGCCGGTCGTCCAGTGAATCATTGAAACACTTGGGAACTGACTGGGGTAGCCAATCAACTGGCTCTCGCCAACGACATTAACGCCCTGTTGCGCCAGCCGAACATATAAATAAGCATACATCGCGCCCGTGAGGTTCCAATACATATGCGGTATGGGGCGCACCAGTTTGGGCGCGGTATCATAGGGCAAAATCGAGCCAAGCTCATCTACGTTAAGCAAAGTATTCGGAGACTCTTCTTTGCGATATTGCGCGATTTTACTCGCCACCGTTAAAAATTGCTGTGCCTGCGAAAAGAATATGTTCGGCCATTGGCTCGGCGCAGCATTTGCGGGCGGTGAGGCGTAAAAATGAAAAGAAATCATGTCGAGCGGCGTGCCGGGCGCATGGTTGCTGAGGTTTAGAAAATATTTGTACCATGGCAAATATCCGGCGCTTTGGCCCATAGCCATGGCCATGCCCACAAATTTGGTATCCGGTGATACTTTATGAATCGCCTTGGTAATTGCATCGTACCAGCGGGTATACTCCTGAACGTTCATATGGTGCTCAAAGTTTACCTCGTTGAGCACTTCCCACCAGGCAAATTTATAGTGATAGCCCGAAGCATGCCAGTGACCATACTCATCGCGAAGGCCACCGCGCGTATACCAACTCACCAATCTTGCATAATACCCGGCCAGCGTCTTGAGGCTTGCATCGCGAAGCTGTGTACCCTGCTCATAATTCCAAGTCACCTGGTCCGGATTCTTTGGCCAAGTCACCGGCTTTTTTGTTTTGAACATCCATTCAGGTATGGTGCTGAAATTCATGATCACCGGGCGATCATCCGATGCATGCATGAATGCCCGCACCATCGGATCAATCAGCTTAAAATTCCAGAACGTTTTGCCCTGCGATGGCGGATACAATTCGGCCACTGCCAATTGCGGATATGGCAGCCAGGGCACAAACCGAACATAGTCGGCCTTCAACCGTTGAACCGCCAAAAGCGCCCGGCGCGCAACCGGCGAGGGCGGTCGCAGCAGCGGGTTTACTACCACCTGCAGAGTAGGCGTCGCCAGCGAAGCGCCAGTCACCTTGGACCATTGCACCGAAACGTTCTCGGCAGCGGTGGCTGCAGCCTGACTTACATTCAGGCCGCTCGAGACCATTACCAATGCGGCCAGAGTACCAAGCCGCGTCATCAGTTTAGTTCGCATTAGATTGCTCCATAAAACACAGAAAAAGGCAAGTCCGGGCAACGCTAACTTTTATAACTTCCACAGTTATGCATTGTCGCAAAACAAGTTAAAAATCATTGCGTCAAAGTCATCTTGCTGACCAAATATAATATAGACTCATCGGCCATGACACAAGATATAAGCCAAAACAGCTGAATATATTAGCCAAACAGACAACCGTTCCGCAGCACAAATACTAATTAGTTAGACATTCGCAGTATCTATAATCTTTTCAGTTACCTCTCGCAGAGCTTCAAGCAACTGATCATTGCTTTTGTTTTTTAGCTTTTGGCTCTTGGCTCTTGGCATGCCTCGTGTGAGAGCGCCCAACACAGGCCGCATCAGCCCGACCGACGGCGCTACCATATCAGCTTTGGCAGACAAGCCAGCTTTCGCATCCATTTGGCTCATTGTGCTGGCCATTGCACGCTGTCGGTTCCAGCCATGCCGAGGCCAAAGCCATGGCCGCCATGCCGGAACTCTAAGGGTGTTCAACCAATCTGCAACGGCATAAACTTCTTTTTTGTCGCCTCATAATCATAGCCGCCATCGCCAGGCCGTGGCTATACAAGTGTCCGACCGCCATATTTATTGCAATAACCCGTTCAGCGACTCCAACGCGGTTATGGTTTGGGCAGCCTCTTCGCAAATTTAAGCCGCCAGATATAATAGCCTGCAACTCTGTTGGTGGTTTATTGGCACTTTTTGGAGACATTGCTATGGCTGGCTCGTTAGGAAAAAGTATCCGTCGCACTTTGGGCGTGATCATTCTGCTGGTTTTGGTGGTGATTGTGATTCTCCTGTTTTCAATTGATGGCATCATTCGTAAAGCTGTCGCCGTTGAGGGCGCCAAAGCCACGCAAACGCAGGTAACATTGGGCGACGCATCCCTTAGCATACTCAATGGCAAACTCGGCCTTGGCAACCTTACCATTGCCAGCCCATCAGGTTATGCAGACCCGCAACTACTATCGCTGGGTTACTGCGGCGTTCATGTAAATACCGGCTCGCTGCTGAGCAGCACCATTGTGGTGCCGAGCATCAAAATCAACGATCTTAAAGTATATATTGATCAAAAAGGGACCAGCAGCAATCTGCAGCAGGTGATGAACAATCTGCAGGCCCAGCCGAAGACCACCGCCGGCGCCCAGCCGAGCAGCGCGTCGTCATCATCGGGCAAATCACTTAAAATCAATGACATCGTTCTTACGAATACCCTGGTCAGCGTAACGCTGGAAGGCTTGCCGGGCATCAAGCCGACGACCCTTTCAATTCCAATTCCGAAGATTGAAATTGCAAATCCAACCAATCCGAACGGTCGGCCCATGAAGATTGCCGACGTTATCAGCCAGGTGCTTGGGCAAATCGCCCAGTCGGTTGCTAAAGACCCCCGTCTGCCCGCAGCCTTTCGTTCGGGCCTTTCGGATGCGAGCAAAATGCTTACGCAGGGGGCACAAGGCACCATCAGCGGCGTCAAGGCGGCCGCCAGCCAGGCAACGCAACAACTTAATAAGGGCGTGGGCAGTGCCCTGCACAATTTGCTGGGTGGCAACAAATAGTGCTAGGTATGCTTCTCGCCGTCGTTACGTCGCCTAACGGCCTTTCGCCGGACTTGGTCATTTTCGCGCTAACCTACATCGGGCTGGCGCTCGGCAGCATTCCTTACACGCATCTGGATCGCTCCAGCATTGCGCTTTTGGGTGCGGTTGCGGTGCTGGCGTTTCATCGCTTGAGTTTTCAGCAGGCCATGCAATCGGTGGATTTTTCCACGCTCGTGCTGCTCGGCAGCCTGATGGTCATTTCCGCACAGCTTCGGCTGGCGGGATTTTACGCCTGGGTGGTGTGCAGGGTCGTCAGCATTGCGCGCCGCCCCTGGACGCTGCTGGCGATGATTGTTTTTGCGGCCGCTGTGCTCTCGGCATTGTTTGCCAACGATGTTGTCGTACTGATATTCACGCCAGTGCTTATTGGCGCGTTACAAAGCGCAAAAAAGGACCCGGTACCCTACCTCATGGCGCTGGCCACCGGCTCGAACATCGGCTCTGCCGCCACGCTCATCGGCAACCCTCAAAACATGCTTATAGGGCAGGCGGGCGAGCTTTCTTTTTGGCATTACACCGTTTTTATTGCACCATTGGTCGCCGGATGCCTTGTACTTAATGTACTGGCCGTTGCGCTTATTTATCGGCGGGGCATTTTTATCGCCGACAATTCCCAACAGCTGGCGCTGCCGCCGGAGCCGGCCGTGGTCTGGAGCCTGGTGGGCAAAACGCTCGCCATCATGGCCGCTTTGCTCGTGGCCATGGTCGCGCGGCCGTGGCTGCATATTTCGCGGCCGGTTGCGGCAATGGCTGCGGCCGGGTTGGTGCTGATTTCACGCAAAACGCGTCCGCGTGATTTATTTGCCCTGGTGGACTGGAACCTGATTCTGCTGTTTGTAGGGCTGTTTATTGTCATTGCCGATGCCGAGAAGCATCAACTGCTCAAACCGGCACTGCACGCTTTGGCTCAGGCAGGTGTTAACCTGCAGCATCATGCGCCGCTGGCAGGCGCCACGCTGGTGCTGTCGAATATTGTCAGCAATGTGCCGGCGGTGCTGCTGCTCAAGCCCGCGATTGCGCTGCACGCGACATCGAGTTGGTACCTGTTGGCGGTGGTGAGCACGTTTGCGGGCAATTTGACGCTTCTGGGGTCCATCGCCAATTTGATCGTCGCGGAACAAAGCGAACCGCTGAATGTGCGTCTGGGGTACAGCGAGTACCTGAAAGTCGGTTTGCCGTTGGCGGTTGTAACGACGGTGCTGGCGGTGCTATATATGAAGCTGTAGTCGCGGCAGCGCAACAAGCTCAATTGCAACGCCCAAAACTAAAACCAATATCCACCACGTCCGCGCTCGCCCCCGGGTCGCGCAGCGCCTCGTCCGGCAGACAAGAATACTCGCGCCACATGCTCGCGACTCACATTTGCTCCGAAACATCTTTTCCCGACTGCTCAGCGTTTTTAATTCCGTCTGCCAACCATTATCATGCACCTGAAAGGAGCACCAACAATGCAAACGCGACAACTCGGCCGTGCCAAATTAACCGTCTCCGCCCTAGGTTTGGGATGTATGGGCATGTCCGACTTTTACGGCGGTCGGGATGAGGTCGAATCCATTGCCACCATTCACCACGCCCTTTACTCGGGCATTACCTTCCTGGACACCGCCGACATGTACGGCCCGCAAACCAACGAACGGCTGGTCGGTAAAGCCGTACGCGAATGGGCCGGCGGTAACCGCAGCCAGGTAGTCATCGCCACCAAGTTTGGCATTGTCCGCGGGGCCGACCCCAAAGACCGCAGCATCTGTGGCAAGCCCGAGTATGTGCGCCAAAGCTGCGAAGGCAGCCTGCAGCGCCTCGGTGTTGACACGATAGACCTTTACTATCAGCATCGCATTGACACCACCGTGCCCATTGAAGACACCGTCGGCGTCATGGCCGAGCTGGTAAGGCAGGGCAAGGTGCGGTTTCTCGGCCTTTCCGAACCTGCCGTAGCCACCCTGCGACGGGCCGACGCGGTACACCCCATTACCGCCGTTCAGAGCGAGTACTCGCTTTGGTCACGCGATCCAGAAGATGGCCTTCTGCAAACATGCCGCGAACTCGGCGTCGGCTTTGTGCCCTACAGCCCGCTGGGACGAGGCTTTTTAACCGGTCAAATTCGACGGATCGAAGACCTTGCACCGGATGACGTACGGCGCAATCATCCTCGCTTTCAAGGCGACAACTTCCAGAAAAATCTTGAACTTGTAACAAAAGTAAAAGAGTTTGCAGCCCAAAAACGCTGCACGCCCGCTCAACTTGCGCTGGCCTGGGTGCTGGCGCAAAGCAACGATATAGTCCCCATTCCCGGCACCAAGCGCCGCAAATACCTCGACGAAAATATTCAGGCGATCAATGTTGCGCTTTCCCCGGCGGATTTGCAGGCCATTAATGCGGCCGCCCCCAAAGGCTGCTTCGCCGGCGAGCGTTACCCACCCTCCGGCATGGCCGTCATTGGACGCTAACGCCTGTCAAATGAGGCAGGGCGCCAGGTTACAATATCACCTTATTAAATACTCAACCGATGGCCGCCCGCGGGCACCTGCGGTATGCTGATTTCGCGTAGTTGTATGATCCGGAGCACCACCACTGTGAGCACTGCCACCGCCGCACCACCAAAACCACCAACCCGTGGGCATTACGTTGCGCTGATTCGCGCCAACACCTCAATCTGTCACGAGCACTACCGCCTGACACTGCAGGTACCTGACTTTCCCGCAAGCGAACCCGGCCAGTTTGTACAGCTTTTATGTGCACCCAGCCTCGACCCCGACCCGGCTGTTTCGGGCGAGCGCTACAACCCCACGCAAATCTCCAAGCAGGTCGAGTTTGAATGGCCCATCATCGGCCGGCCGCTCAAATTTCATGATGAATACCTGCTGGCCAATCGTCCGTATCTCCGCAGACCATTCTCCATCGCCCAGCGCCGCGACCTGCCTGCATCCGATACTGCTCCGGCCACAGCCGAAATTGATATCATCCACCGCGTAATCGGCAAAGGCACCCGCGAGCTTGAAGCGCTGGAACCCGGCGAAAGCATTTCGCTGCTTGGACCGCTCGGCCGCGGCTTTGCGCTTCCGCAAACCCTTACCAATGCGGTGCTTGTCGGTGGAGGTGTGGGCATCCCCCCGATGCTTTACCTTGCCGAAAAACTCGCCCACCAAAAAATCGCATCGGTAGCTTTTGTCGGCGCTCAGCGCCGCAACCTGCTACCCCTGGCCCTCCAGGCCAACAGCCAGCCCAGCCCGGTGGGCACGCCCAACCTGTGCTGCACCGAGTTTGCCCACTGCAACATCCCCACCGCTATCACCACCGATGACGGCTCGCTGGGCATGCGCGGCTTTGTAACGGCCGCACTCGATCTATACCTTGCGGCCGCCGTCCCGGCCGTACGCGCCGGAACGGTCGTTTTCTGCTGCGGGCCTACGCCCATGATGAAAGCCACTGCCGGCGTAGCCCAACGGCACCATGTGCCCTGCATGGTATCGCTCGAGCAACCCATGGCCTGCGGCATGGGAACATGTCAAAGTTGTGTTATTAAATATAAGCCTGCTGGAGCTGCCGATTGGGTATACAAACTCACCTGTACCGATGGGCCGGTATTTAACGCCTCCGATATTCTCTGGTAAACACGCAAGGCTGACCGCTATGCGCATTATGCACATCATAGACCCCTCAACGCCCGACGAATCGCTCGCCGATGTCGCTGCGCTTGTCGCCCTGCTGCCGCAGAGCGAACAAAGCGTCGTTGCGCTGGGCCACAGTTCGTTGGTAACTGCGGCGGTTATCGCAGGGCTACCCCCGGCCGTCATAAGCCACCATCGCTGTTCCGGCTGTTTGGATGTCTCGGCCTGGCGCTTTATTGCGCGCATAACCCACGACTTTGCCCCCACGCATGTGCAGCTATGGGGCACCGGCGGCCTTGCCTCTATGGGCGCTTTAGCCTACCACCCTCCCGGCGGCTGCATCGCAACCCTGCCGACTTTGCCGCCCCAAGGCCTTCTAAACCCCATCAATATTGCATTAAAGCGTCAACCGCGATGGCTCTTTGTCGGCCAAAGCCGCCGCCAAACCGCGGCCCTTGCCGCTCGCTTTAGCCCAGCCCACCAGGCTATTCACCTGCCGCCGGCAATTCCTCAACCCTCACCAGTCGCTCCGTTGCAGCCGCCCGACGCGGCATCTCTGAAGGCCATGCTCGACATTCCATCCGAGGCCGGTCCGCTGATTCTTTTGGGAGGAAGCCCCGGCTCTGCGTATCGCCACGATATCGCCTGCTGGGCCGCAGCCATTGTTCAACATGTTTTACCCAACATCACCTGCCTCATTCACCCCAGCGCCATCACCGACAAACCGCATCAAGCTGCCGACAGGCGGCTCGCCGATTTTATTCGCACCAGCCACAAGCCGGAGATGTTTGTCCAGACTCCCGAAGACCTGCCCGTCGAGAGCCTGCTGCCCGCCGCCGATGCTTTTTTGTTCACCCCCGACTCACCGGCGCCTGCAGGCTCGTTGCTGCGGGCCATGGCTGCGGCCAAGCCGATCGCCGCAACCAACACCTCCGCCAATCGCGAAATCCTTCGGCACAACCATACCGCGTTGCTGGCCCCGCCCAACGATCCCAAGCAAATAGCCGCCGCTCTGCTCGACCTGCTTGAGCCAGCCCGTACACCAGCAGCCACAGCCGCCGCGCTCGCAGCCGGCGAGCCACCTCTGCTCACCCCACAAAAACTGGCCGCCAATGCTTGCGAGCATGCCCTCGCCTATTTTTCCCCCACCGCCATGGCCGACCGCTACCGCTCCGTCTACGAGCAACTCCTGCATCACCCACAAGAGCCGGTGGCAGTCCTGTCGGCCCCGCCGACGGTGGCGACAGCCTAAGCGCCAGGCTCTCCGGCAGCCTTAATAGCATTCTCATGGTTTGCACAAGCCCATCTGCGGGTAAAATCGCCGATATGCAAATCCTACCCATTGATGCCGTCATACCTGATATTATTGCCCAGTTGCGCGGCACGCGATCGCTGGTGCTTACAGCGCAGCCCGGCGCGGGTAAAACCACACGCGTGGCTCCGGCGATTGTTAAAAGCAACCTGCTTACCACCGAGAACTTTAAACTCCTCATGCTCCAGCCCAGGCGCGTCGCCACCCGCGCTGTCGCCCAGCGAATTGCTCAGGAAAATAACTGGCAACTGGGCGAGCACGTCGGCTACATCATGCGGCTCGAAAAACGCTGCGGCCCAAACACCCGGCTCACCGTCATGACCGAAGGCGTGCTCAATCGGCAGTTGCTCGCCGATCCATTTCTGCCCGGCGTAGGCGCGGTCGTGCTCGATGAGTTTCATGAACGCAGCGTACATAGCGACCTGGCGCTGGCCCTGCTTAAACAAATCCAGCAGACCATTCGCCCTGACCTGCTCATTATTGTCATGTCGGCAACGCTTGATGTTGAACCGGTCACCGCTTATTTGGGCAATTGCCCCTCCATCACCGCACCGGGTCGAATGTTTCCGGTAGACATTACCCACGCCGTTGATGCCAAACTTCCGCTCGAAGCACAGGTTGCCCAGCAGGTACAGAAAACCTATAGCGGGGGCACCGCCGCACAATCTGGCGGCATTCTTGTTTTCTTGCCGGGCGTTGGCGAAATTGAACGCTGCCGCCGCGCCATGGCAGATTGGGCCGCCGCTGCAGGTATACCGCTGCTGCCGCTCCATGGCTCACTGCCGCTGGCCGCCCAAATAAAGGCGCTTGCCCCCGGCAGCCACGCGCGGGTTATTTTGGCAACCAACATCGCCGAAACATCGTTAACCATTGACGGCATCACAACCGTCATAGACAGCGGTCTGGTGCGCCGCGCCGGTTACGACGCTGCACGCGGCATGGACAGCCTTAAACTTGTTCGCATCAGCAAAGCCTCGGCGCAGCAGCGAGCGGGCCGCGCCGGCCGTACAGCGCCGGGGCAATGCGTAAGGCTATGGTCACGGCAGGAAGACCGCTTCCTTGCCCCCTTCGACCCGCCCGAGATTACCCGCATAGATATGGCTCCCACCGTACTCGACCTGTTTTGGTGGGATGCCAAAGGCCCCAGCAGTTTTGATTGGCTCACGCCCCCGCCCACACACGCCATAGACGCCGCAATAGATCTGCTTGTGATGCTTGGGGCCTTGCAGCACACCAGCCCCACGAGCACCCCTGGCGCAAGTGCCCTCTCTCTTACCGCGCTGGGCAAAACCATTGCGGCGCTGCCGCTGCATCCGCGACTGGCCTGCATGCTGCATCAAGCCAACCGCATCGGGCTGGCACGCCCGGCAGCTTTGCTGGCCGCCATGCTTGGCGAGCGCGACTTTGCCCCCGGTGGCACCTTTACGCCCACCGGCCATGAAGATTCTGACGTGCTCATCCGCTTTGAATGGCTCGAGACCACTCTGCGGGGTCAGCGGCACAATCGCTTTGCCAATTCAGATACCCACGCCATAGAACGCATTGCCCGCACCGCCGAGCAACTTGTAAACCTGCTGGGCAAGCCCGCTGCGCCTGATGCTCCCGCCGGCCCAACCAGGAGAGAAGCACTGCTTCGTCTGCTTCTGGCGGCATTTCCTGATCGTGTTTGCCGCCGACGAACCCACGACCCCAAACGTGCCGCTATGGTTGGCGGCCGCGGCGTGGTACTTGGGCCCCAATCGGGTGTGCTGCGACCGGAGTTTTTTATTGCAGTAGATGTCACTTTTGACCCCAATAAGCCCCGCGGCGAAGGCCAAGTGCGAATGGCCAGCGCTATACAACCTGAATGGCTTACCGACTCGCCGGTATATCAAGAGCGGCAACTTGCCACCTGGGATCAGGCCAACCAGCGCGTGCTGGGCCTGCGCCAAAGCTGTTATGGCGAATTGATTATGTATGAAGCGCCGGGCGAGGCACCGCCCGATCAATCAGCCCGTCTGATGCAGGAACAGTTCCATGGCAAACTGCGGGAGATTGTGCTGGCGAACCCAGGCGCCGGCCCTTTGCTACAACGTTTGAATTACGCCCACACCGCCCTGCCAGAGCTTAAACTGCCGATTTTTGACGAGGCCTTTCTACAGGAACTTGCCGCCCCCCTATGGCTGCAGGCACGAAGCCGTCGCGATCTGGAATCATTCGATTGGCATTCAACCCTTTGGCATGCACTAAGCCCGGCGCAACAACGCACCGTTGCCACCGTCCTGCCTGAGTCGTTGCAACTTCCCAGCGGCCATCACGCAGCTATTACCTATGACTCCAGCGGCCCGCCCATACTGGCCGCCAAGTTACAGGAGTTTTTTGGCCTTGCCGACACACCCCGCATCGGCGGTGGCCGCGTACCGCTGCTGCTGCACCTGCTGGGGCCAAACGGCAGGCCGGTACAGGTTACCAGCGACCTCAAAAGCTTCTGGCAAACCGGGTACTATATGGTGCGCAAAGACCTCAAGGCCCGCTACCCCAGGCACTACTGGCCCGACGAGCCGGCAACCGCCGCTGCAGTAGTATCCGCCCGAAAGGCCCGCGAACAGGCAATCCCCGCCCCCCGCAAAAAATAGCTGCTTTTTGGCAAAATAACGACCATTTTATCGCAAGCCACCCAGAATCTTGCAATTCACCTCTGGCGGCAATCGTTGGTATAATAGATGGCTATGAAAGGCGAAGGTGCAAACATGACTTTGATGGATAAATTAACGTCGCTGTTTCGGTCGCAGAAGCCAACAGTTGTTGATTACCAGACCTTTGAGGAATTGGGCGCCACCGGCACCGACGGCCCCGATCGGCATATACTCAGCCGCGTTGGCCCCAATGGCATTATGCCCGAACCCAGCAGCTACAAACTTCAGCAAAGTTACAGCGCTCTGCTGGAAACCGTACAGGACCTGCGAAACTCGCTCGACGGCCAGGCCCGCCGTCAGGAAGAACTCATGGCCCGTTTGGGCACCCTGCCGCATGCCGTGGATGCATTGCCCCAAACCAGCAAAATGCAGTCAGAACTGCTGCAGGTTATTAACGAACGGCTGGCCCTGCATGCCGAGCAGCAGCGAAAAATCAGCGACAGTATCAGCTCTGTAACCGCATCAGGCAAAGACTACAGCAAGATGTTGCAGGCCATACGCGAGCAAATCGAAACCGGCAACGAGATAGACCGCCAACTCGTCGAGGCGTTTAATCGCTTCTCGATTATGATTGATCGGTTGCAGGCGGCCAACAACAGCGCTGTAGACTGCCTCCAGCAGGTTCGCGACGGCTACGCAACCTCGGCCATGCAAATGCAGGAATGGGTTGAAAAATCGCGTATTCGCAACACTTGGATGGTGAACAGCGCCTTTGCGATGGCGCTTATTTCGTTCATTTTAGCCTTGCTCATGCTCATTCACCGCATGTAAAGCAATTGGCCTAAGCATCCCGATCACAAAACAGGCCCGCCACATTATGGCACAACAGCTATGCCGTGCGACGCAATTAAACAAACACGCAACAGCCTTTCTTGACGGCCCATAACCTTCTGCTACCATACCGGCAATTGATGGCCTTGGCGGTCAACTTGGTATTGGGCCTGTGCGCATCACCCCGCAGGGCCAATGGCGGAGTTTTCTATACCGCAAACGCACAATGTCCGGCGGCAAAGGCAAAATTGTCGCTGGAATTCTCGACGGCCCCATGCATCTGGGCACCTAAACAGGTGCGGCCACGCCGGCCTACTGGCACAGTGGAAGGACAAAACGAGCTAAAAACAATCTGGCGAGTGCAATTACTTTTGTTTGGGGGTTTTACATGCTGCAACACCTGTTTCTGTTGGCGGCCACAATGGCGCCTGTTCAAAATGCGGCCGCGGCTTCGGCGACTGCGGCTGCACCGCACGCTCTTATTCACCTGGCTCCAATAGATATTGCCATTTTGGCGGTGTATCTCGTGTTTGTAATCGCTATCGGCTATATCACGGGCAAGGGGCACCAAACCAGTGAAGACTTTTTTCTTTCCGGACGCAGCATTCCAGCTTGGATTACCGGCCTGGCGTTTATTTCCGCCAACCTTGGCGCTCTGGAAGTGATGGGCATGGCCACATCAGGCTATCAATATGGCATGATGACCGCCAACTATTACTGGGTGGGTGCCATACCGGCCATGGTATTTATGGGCGTCGCGATGATGCCATTTTTCTACGGCAGCAAGGTGCGCAGCGTGCCGGAATTTCTTAAGAAGCGCTACAATGAAGGCGCTCGTTTTATTAATGCCATTACGTTTGCCGTCTTTACGCCGGCCATATCGGGCATAAGCATGTATGCCATGGCTGTGGTATTGCAGGACTTTTTAGGTTGGCACTTCTGGCCCAGCGTTGTCGTTTCGGGTTTGGTGGTGCTTGTTTACACATTTTTGGGCGGCTTGACCGCCAGCATTTACAATGAAGTGCTGCAGTTTTTCTTAATTGTACTGGGCGTAGCGCCGCTTACCATCATCGGCCTGATCGCCAACCATGCCAAAGCGGTTAAGCACGCAGCGGCGGGCATGCACGAATCGTGGCTTGCCGCAGCCACCGCGGGCTGGGGCGACTTTACGCATTGGCTCGATACGCATCAGGTATCGCAGGGCAAAACCATGCTCCCCGGCAACATGTGGCTGCACACCTGGATGGGCACCGGGCATGCCGCGGGCAATACGCTGCAAATTACTTGGCCCGGCGTCGTATTGGGACTCGGTTTTGTACTCTCATTCTCCTACTGGTGTACCAACTTTTTGGTGGTACAGCGGGCACTGGCCGCCAAAGATATGAACTCCGCCCAACGCACCCCGCTGCTTGCGGCATTTCCAAAAATGCTGTTTCCTTTTATCGTCATTTTACCGGGCATCTTGGCCATTCCGCTGCTGCCGCACCTGGTTACCGGTGGCACAATGGTGCACGGCAAACTTGTAAGCGACACGCACACTGTTAACAACGTTATGCCGCTGATGATGGGCACCTATTATCCCGCAGGCCTGCTGGGATTGGGCCTTACCGCATTGATGGCTTCGTTCATGTCAGGCATGGCAGGGAATGTAACGGCCTTTAACACGGTGGTTACCTATGACCTCTACGGCTCACTCATCAATCCCAATGCCTCCGACAAACATTACCTCTGGTTTGGCCGCATCATGACGATTCTGGGCGTGGCCATCAGCGTGGGCTTTGCATTTTGGGTAAGAGGCGCCAACAGCATCATGGGTTACACCCAAACCATCTTCGGTGTTGTAAATGCACCGCTCATTGCGGTATTTCTGCTGGGCATGTTCTGGCCGCGCACCACACCATGGGGCGGATTTATCGGCCTGCTTGTCGGCACAGGCACCTCGGTAACGCTCTGGATACTGTGCATGAAGGGTCATCCCATGGCCCATTTTTATAAGCACGGCACCACCAGCGCATTTTGGAATGCGCTTTGGTCCTTCTGCGCGGGCGCCAGCAGCACGATCCTGGTAAGCCTGTTTACGCGCAAGCAACCGGTGGAACAACTCACCGGCCTGGTATACCAGGTTACGCCGCGCGGCGAGGTTAGCGCAACGCTGGCGTGGCACCGCAAGCCCTTGGTCTTGGGCATTTTGGCTTTGCTGGCCACGCTCATTCTTAATTTGTTGTTCTGGTGAGGCAGCGGCGGCGGCTTAAGCCACCGCGTTTACAGGAGACTCAAATATGATAGATCTGCGACTCCCAATTGGCATTTTCTTTCTTTTGGTGGGCCTGCTTATGGCTGGCTACGGAGTGGTGTCGCCTAACGACATTCCACACATTGGTATGAAAATTAACGGCAACCTGGACTGGGGCATCGTTCTGACCATTTTTGGTCTGCTCATGACCATTTTCGGCTGGCGGGGCCAGCGGCGACCGCCAGAACGAAAAAATCAACAACCGCCCGCCCACTAACGAACTCAAGCCACCGGGCGATTTGTAAAAAGCCCACATCTGGGGCGGCCCTCGGCATCGAGTGCTGCCCCAGAATGATTAATCGGTAAGACTTATTCAGCAGTGGAAATGGCCACCCGCTTGGGGCCTAAGCCGGCAAGGCGGCCAATTTGAAGTTCAATCACTCCTTTATCAAACTTTGCCTTGATATTGTTTACATCGGCATAGTCAGGCAGCGCAACACTTCGATAAAACGAGCCTGCCATTCGCTCATGGTGATGAACTCCGCCGCGGCTCTTTTGCGATTCGACTTGCCGGGCGCCCTTAATTGCCAACACACGACCGGAAAGCTCTACCGAGATGTCTTTGGCGTCCATGCCGGGCACATCCACCCGCAATGTAATGCGATGTTCGTCTTCTGTGAGGTCCATCGCGGGCCACGGCATGGCCCACGCGCGACCTCCCATTGAATTGTGTCGCAGCGACTGCCACATTCGCTCAAAAGCTCGATTCACGCCGGTGCGTAGATCAAACTGCGTATGCGGCTCATGCAATTGACGACGAAGCTTTTGCCCTTTCTGCTTAACTTTTTCGATCATACTCATAAACGTCCTCCTTTCGGTAAAGGTTTGACGAATACATTCACCAACGCTCTCGCATGGTTTATGCGGTTTTAACGGCAATTTTGCGTGCTTTAAGCGATTCGGCTTTGGGCACGCGCAGCATTAATTCGCCGTTTTTCAGCTCGGCATGAATGGCATTCACCGCCACCGGAACATTGAGCGTAAAACTACGACGATAGCCTACCGGCCTATGCTCACGCAGCAGGTAGGTACGGTCATCCTGGTTGCCAGCACCGGGGCGAGCCTCGACAAGCAGCACGCCATTTTCGATGTTCACATCAACATCCTGACTTTGCACCCCCGGCATATCAAAACTGAAGAGAAATGCTTCCGCATCCTCCGCAATGTCAACTGCGGGCGTGACAAACTGGGCATCGCTCAGGTGCTCCACCTGATTCTGAGCCGGATTGGTTTTTTCAATGTCTACCGCGGTCATGGTAATGTCTCCTTTTTAAAGTCCGTAAAATTACAAATAACAAACACTACAAAGCCAACAACTTTATTCGGCGCGGCTTGCTTGCTTCTGCCTTTGGCAGCGTAACCGTAAGGACTCCAGCCTTGAGGCCGGCTTCCACTTTGTCGGCTTGGATTTCCCAGGGCAATTCAAGCACGCGACTGAAATCACCGGTTGCACGCTCCTGCCGCAACCATGTGCGATGCCTGGCGGTATCGTCGGCAGGCGCCTTACGGTGCACCTTCAATGAAACCTGCTTGCCCGTCACAAGCACCTCGATATGTTCGAGGCTCACACCAGGCACATGGGCTTGCAGATAGGCATTGTCGCCGTCCTGCCAGATATTGATGGTAGGATAGGCTGCTTGATCAAAATCCCACGGGGCAGACGCGATACCTGAACGGTCAAACACATCATTCAGATCCGACTGCAACTGAATCAACGGGCTCCACGGATTGGTTGTCAGACTCCACATAAAAATCTCCTTTGACCTTAAACGCCGAGTACTTTTACGGCCCAACTCGACAACGGGCATTTTTGAACTCACTATTACACCTCACAAACTCCGTACCAAAACCTAAAAGCGAATATTATAACGATCGCAAGTTATTGTTTTATAATAACTTACGATCATCGAAGCTTTAACCACATCTCCTCAAAACAGCCGCCAATTTGACAGTTTTTATGCTGGCAAAGTGTAATAGCTTAGTCACCACTGTTAGCGATTAAGAGACTACAACCGCACGACTTTTATCCTTTGGCCACAAGCGCGAGCGAACCGGGCGCTTGCTCGCGAGGCCGGGCATCAGCCGATAATACAAATGGCGACACCATGGCAACTTGCCCTAAGGTGTTGTTGCGAATAACCTACCTGCAACCCTTTATGAGAGAAGGCGGTTTATTAATGACTTCTACCAATGCAACCCCCAAATATTTCGTACTCGATACCAGTGTGCTTTTACACAATCCGGGCGCTCTGTTCTCATTTGCGGACAACGAGGTGGTAATCCCCTTCGATGTGCTGGAAGAACTGGATAAGTTTAAAAAAGACACCAACGACGTTGGCCGCAATGCCCGGGCGGTCATCAGGCATCTGGATCAACTGCGCGAGCGCGGCCATCTGGCCGATGGCGTGAAATGGAACGGCCATAACGGGTGCATTCGTGTCGCAATGGAAGCCGCCAAGGTTCCCAATCTTTCCGATGCCATCCCAGACAACCGAATTATTTCCGCAGCTTGGATACTGAAAAAGGCCGGTAAGCAGGTCATTTTTATCAGCAAAGACATCAACGCGCGAATTAAGTCGGATGCTTTGGGTATACAAAGCGAAGATTTTGAATCGCAAAAAGTTGATTACGAGACACTGTACTCCGGCTACCGCGAGTTGGTGGTGGATTCTACGGTTATTGATCGCCTGTACAGCGAAAAACGCCTGAGCATGAGCGACCCGGCGCTAGCCAATCTTACTCCCAGCCTGTCGCCCAACGAGTTTATACTCTTTAAAAGCGCCAACGACGCAAGCCAAACCGGCCTGGCTCGGTCAGTCCCAGGCATGGACGCGGTGTTGCCGCTGACACGCAGCAAAAAGCCCTGCTTTGGCATTATTTCGCGCAATGTGCAGCAGACCATGGCCTTGGACCTTCTGCTGGATGACGATGTGCAAATGGTGACGCTGATGGGCACCGCCGGTACCGGCAAAACTCTTTTGGCCCTCGCCGCCGGCATGACCAAGGCCTTCAATGAGCAGCGTTACGAGCGTATGCTCGTGGCCCGCCCCATCATGCCTCTGGGTAAAGACATTGGCTTTTTGCCGGGCAGCAAAGACGAAAAGCTCGCCGCCTGGATGCAGCCCATTTTTGACAACCTCGAATTTCTTCTCACAGATCGCCGCATCCACTCCGGTGAAACATCCAATACTGAGGCGAAGCTTAAAAGCATGATTGATTCGGGAAAAATCGTCCTCGAAGCCCTTACCTACATACGCGGACGAAGCATTCCGCATCAATTTATGGTTGTGGACGAAGCGCAGAACCTTACCCCGCACGAAATTAAGACCATCGTGAGCCGCGTAGGCGAAGGAACCAAAATTGTTCTCACCGGTGATGCCGAGCAAATAGACAATCCCTACCTCGATGCCAATTCCAACGGCTTGTCTTTTACCATTGAAAAGCTTAAATCATCGGACCTTGTGGGGCACGTGACGCTCGCACGCCCGGAGCGCAGCAGCCTGGCAAGCCTTGTGGTAAAAGAGCTTTGATCGCTGCGGCTACGGCTCATCCCCGGCACGGCGACACCCATAACACCGTTTATTTTCCGCGGAAGGAAACCATCAAATGCGAGCAATTGTATTGGCAGGTAACGGCGACGCGTCCATGCTGCAAGTTGCGGACGTACCCAAACCTGCGCCGGCTCCGGGGCAACTACTGGTACAGGTTCAGGCGGTTGGTGTCAATCCAATTGATTATAAACTTCGGCAAACCGGAGCGTTTGGGTTTTCGACCGGCGCCATCCTCGGATTTGACTGTGCCGGTGTTGTAGAGGCCGTTGGCCCCGGCGTACGCGAATACAAGCGCGGCGACGCTGTGTTTTACAGCCCTGATTTCTCCGGCCCGGGAGCCTATAGCGAGTATCACTGCGTATCTGCCGATATCGTGGCGTTTAAGCCGAAATGCGTGGACTTTATTGAGGCTGCGGCTATTCCGTTGGCGGGCATGACTGCATGGGACAGCATCATGGACCGCGGAGCCTTGCGACTGGGCGAAACCGTTCTCATTCATGGCGCGGCCGGCGGTGTAGGCAGCATCGCAGTTCAATTGGCGCATGCGGCAGGGGCTTATGTCTTTGCCACCGCCTCACCGGCCAATATCGGCTTGGTTCGTTCGCTCGGAGCCGACTACGTTATTGACCGAACCAAAGAAGACTTTGCACAAGTTATAAGCTCGCATGCGCCGCGAGGTGCTGCAGACCTTGTTTTTGACGCCTTTGGAGCAGACCTTGTAAGCCGCTCGATGCCGGTGGTGCGTCCGCTTGGCCGAATAGTCACCATCGTGAACCCTTCAGGTGACTTGGCGGTTGGGTACCGCAAAAATATTTCGCTGCACTATGTATTTTTACAGCGCAGGCGCAGCACCCTTGAGGCATTGTCACATCTACTGGCGCGACGGCTGCTTAAACCCGTCATCAGCCATGTACTACCGCTGGAACAGGCCGCCGAAGCTCATCGGATGCTCGAGGCCGGCGGCGGCTTTGGTAAGATCGTTCTGAAAGTCACCCACGCGGCATAACGGCGGAGCATCTCCCCATCCATAAATGCCGGGGATCGCCCCGGCCATCTTCCTGAAACCTTCACAACGCCAGCAATTTGTAAATTTTCGCCTGCGAGCACTATGAAGTTTGCGGACCTTGCATTCTGACATTTCCGGGCAGTCCTAAAAATATCGCTCTCACATGGATATACACCCGCTATTTTATGACCCAAACCGCTGGGGCAGGTTATGCGACTCTTGTTATCAGGCGGTGACAAACAGCCTGATTTTACTGGGCTTTTTTTGTGTTGAAGCCGCGATGTTTCGACGATATATAGAACGTGCTGATCGAACTGATCACGAAGCAAATCGAAAGTTGATCGGCAACCGAAAGTACGCAAGTTAAATCTGTCGGCGGTCTTTAGCCGACCCTGAAGTAAAACACTTCAGGACCGTTTGGTGAATAGTTTGGTTTCGCTGGTATGCGGTCTTGATCCCGTGGAGGGAGCGGGATATGGCAGATCACCGCACACAGCATACGCATGGCTGATCGCCGTCTGAAGAGAGTGCGGGCGGCGATCCGAAAACAAATCCGAGTTTGCAGGTTCTGCAAT
>JBMFVX010000001.1:0-9383 GCA_049965775.1 Phycisphaerae bacterium | reverse complement strand
ATACGCATGGCTGATCGCCGTCTGAAGAGAGTGCGGGCGGCGATCCGAAAACAAATCCGAGTTTGCAGGTTCTGCAATCGGTTGAAATAAAAGAGAGCCAATTGCCGCCGCTTGAAGGAGAGGGCACGCCGCCGGATTGAGGTTTCCGATCCGGACGGGAGGGGCAAGGCCCTTCAGGCGGTGGAGGGAGAAAGAGAGCAGGCACTCACGTGAGCTTCATCCCCGCGGCCAGTCCCCGCCAAGGCGGCGACAGGCCCCGGATGGAGAGAGAAGCTGCAACCGGTGACCCGGTCCGGTTATGGGCCGAGGTCACTGGTTTATTTTTGCCTTCTAAATGCCATTATTTGCGAAAGTACTCGGATGTTGCCACCTGTGTGGCGGTGGCCACCATCTGATCAATCGCTTCGACGGCCGCGTCGCCATAGAGTTGTTGTCTGAACTTTTCCATCATACGCGTCCACATGCGCTGCTTAAGCTCTTTGGATATTTTCTGCTGTGCCTGCGAAAACGGCGTTACATGCTTATGCCAGACGCGCCCCACCTTTATAATTTCCACCTGATCATTGGCCGGGTTTTTAGGGTCTTCGACCAGCAGAGGCGGAGCCATACCATGGCTCGGCAATGAAAATGCCACAGATTGCACCTTGGCATTCGCCAGGGTGCCCGCTTTGATAATACCCCAATGGCCGCCATTGTTAGCTTCAGCATCGGTTGACACGTCTTCGGCCATGAAGGCGAAGTTGGCCCCATGCTTGAGCTTATTCTCAAGCTGGTCGCAATATGCCAATGCTTTGCTTCGAGCCTCTGCGAGTTGGGCCGGCGTAGGATGCGCTACCACGCGCGTATGACTCGGATCACCCGGGTCTTTGGGCCATTGCCGCAGCACTGGATACGTTATCGTGTAAAGATCAACCGCGGGCTGCTGCGTGAACTCCGCAAGATGACTCTGGTAATAATCCCATATTTGCCGGCGGGTTACGACCAATCGGGAGGTAATGGTTCGTTCGAGATAAAGCTGGATCGTCACCATGTGCCGCATGCTGGTCATTTTTTTGGCCATCGAAGACCCTTGCAGCCGCAATTCGCGATCCGCCGTCGCTTCGGAACCTTGATATTGGGTTAAAAACTTGGCTTCCTGCTGTCGCACATAGGTGTCTACCTGTTTGTAGTCATCCTTGGTGAGATTGCGCTTGGCTGCCTGCAGAATCAACATATGATCAATTCGAGCGCGTACGGCCTGAGCCACGGTATCAACCGCAAGCTGATCAAAATAATCTTTGGTACGGCTCTGTCGCGCCTCCTGTTGAAGTTGCTTGGCCACCAAACTCAGCACATCGCCGGCAAATATTGGGTGCCCATTAACCGTCCCCAACAAGGCGGCTACCGTCAGCGGTTGACCCGCCGGCGGCGGTGGTGCGGCTTGAATATCAGGTGGTGGAAGAATGGCCGGCATATGCCACCCGCTTCCGCGATTGGCAGCAACATGTTTCGAGACTCCCGCCATCGTCGTTGTCCCCGGCGCTGCAGCCGACGCCGCCTGAGCAGCCCCCGAACCAGTCGGGCCACCCGCAAGAGATCCTTTGCTGCCAGGCTCTGAAGCTGGCGCATCAGGCGGTATAAACGCCTGCGTTGATAACGTTGGCTGCGCGTGATGATGCATAACCGAGCATCCGCCCAGAACTATATTCAGACCAAGCGCGGCGACAATAGCCGAGCCAATAAGCAGACGATGCCTAATGCATACAGATGATTGAGGAATCATGTGGTGATCTTTCTGTTATAACAGCCTGCCAAGGCATTTGTCAGCACTCGTGGCTGCGGCTATGGGGCACTAGCGAGCATCAGACGCAATATTGGAACACAAACACCGTGATATTACAAAGCCTCATGCTCGATACGCAATCGGTACTGCCGATGGACGACTTCATGCAAACGGATCGCTAAAGTCATGGAGCTTTTTCCATTGATGCAACCCGTTTGGCATAGTCATGCAGGTTAATTAAGCCAGCCGCAGCGGCAACGCGTACGCGAATATTTTTATCCTGCAGCAGCGTACGCAAAGCCGGTTCGCTGGCCGGTGATGGAATAGACCCCAGCGCCAACGCAGCCAACGCCCGCAAACCCGGGTCGGTGCTTGCCGACTCCGTAAGCGCGATTTTGATACCGGCAACGCTGCCGCGCTGCCCCAAACCGCGAGCGGCTATCAGTTGAGCTTCGGCCATGGGGTCGTGCAGACCGGCAAGCAGCACATTAACCGCCAGCGGATTGTCGAGGCTTCGACAGGTGCTTAGCGCAAATAAATGGTCGGCCGTATCGCCGCTTAAGTCCATGGCAATCAGGCTTTTGATGGCTCGCTTGTAGCCCAGCCGGGCAAGAGCGGACGTTACAACCAATTTCACCGAGTGGTTTGGATCATCTGAAAGCGTGCGCAGCAAGCCAATGGCGCTGGCATCTCCGAGACGCCCCAGCACCATAGCAGCGTTGGCACGAATGACCGGGTTGCTCGACGCCAGCATCATCGGCAACATGTTCATGTGGGATGAATCGCCCAATCGTGCCAGCGCATAAACCGCGGCGATGCGAACACTGGGATCTGGATCATGCAGCAAACTCTTTAATTGCGGCTCAAGCGACTTCATACGCCGACGCCCCGCCACCATCGCTGCGGCAAAACGAACCGGCCGGGAGACATCATGCAGCGCAGCGGCGACAATTTTTTCTGCAATCGGGCGATGCAGATTTTCAACCGCCTGTACCGTATCGGCTCGCACCGCAGCCCGACTGTCTTGAGCGGTTTGCTGCACCACCGCCTCGGCAGCCGACAAAGAAACTTTGGGCGGCAGAGGCCGTGAAGTGCTCTGGCTGCAACCTGCCGGCCCACAAAGCACCAGCAACATCATGAGCCAAGCAGGCAACATTAAAAAACCAGTGCCTGAAATCGCCGTATCAGGCCCGCGGAGCCGCAGGCTTGATGAATATTTAACAAAGCCTTGTTTACCATTTAGCACAGGACTTTTCCTTATGACTATATAAAACCTGCGGGGCTTATGGTTCCGCCAAATACTGTTTACGTTACCGACGGCGCTGATTTCTTTCGGGCCTGGAGTCCCGCCCAAATACCGGCCCATACCGACGAAACTATGGTAAGGGCAAGAAGCACCCGTGGAAAGATATCTCCAATGCGGCTGAATAACGAAATGCGTCGGTCTATCGGTAAAGTTGCCGCGGCATAACCGCTGACAAAATTGCTTCGACCATTCACATGCACCAGCTTTATCACGCGGCCCAGCGAATCAATAAAACCACAATCACCACCGTTAACACTGCGGGCAATGGGCACGCGATTTTCCACCGCGCGCAACTGATCCATCTGTAAATGTTGATCAAGCTCAAAGCTGCTGTCGTACCAGCCATCGTTGCTGATGCTGATCAAAAAGTCCGCTCCCTTTTTGCCGTGACGCGGGCGAGCCAGCATGCGCGATGGCCTGGGCATGACATCCTCATAACAAATGGGCGTGCCAAAACGCCACTCATTTTTGCCTGCTTTAAGCGTAAAGCGCGTCCAATGGCGGCCAGGATTAAGCGAATAGTCATCGTTGGGGCCAAATGGCGTCAGGTACAGTAGCAGACGGTGCAACCAGGGCCACTGAGCAAAGGGTACATACTCGCCAAACGGTACCAGATGATGCTTGGCATAGTGCACTGGCAGCAGGCCACGGGAGGGCGTTACCATCAGAGCTACGTTCTTCTTTTGATCTACGCTGCCCTGCTGATTGTACCCTATGTATGACGCCCCAACCAAAAGCGCAATACCCGTTTGATGAGAAAAGACGGCAAGTTCGGCGGCAAAATGCTGATCCAGCCGAAGCAAGCGCCGCGTATAGCGGGCCGAAAATGCCACAGGCGGCAGTGAAAGCCACTGCCGATTCATAAAGCCAGGAATCATGGTTTCAGGCCAGGCGATCAGGTTGGGATGTGTGCCGGCGGCCGCGCGGCTCAACCGCATAAAGCTGTTAAATAAAGCGCGGTCGGCCTTGATGCCACCGGCATCCTTCAAGGTCTGTGGAATATATTGTTGAATGACCGCCACCCGCGGGCCAGGCGTCATAACGTCCCGTTGGTTTAGGCGGTACACGCCGTACGCATATACAACTACCAGCAAGGCCACCGCCAGCAAAGTTTCGATCGCCATGCGAACATATGCGCGCCTGCCGCGCCGTGCGGCAACAACATCCGCCAAATAGCCCGCAATAACACACGTCAGAAACGTCAAACCTGAAACGCCGAACAAATCGGCGACTTGCAGCAATGTACCAGCGGGAGCCACGGCCGTACCGAGAGTAAACCACGCAAACCCGGAGAAAAGCGTATCGCGCAGGTACTCCAGTGAGGTAAATATCAGCGGCAGCGCCACCATGGCCGGCCAATGCAGATGGCGTGTGACAAGGTCAAATATCTTGGCAAACAGCAGCCAATACAAACCCAAATACATTGCCAATACCAGCAGCCCCCAAGAAGTTATCGGGGCCAGCCAAAAACAATTCACGCCAAAATAAACCGCCCCGATGCCATAAAATAGCAGCAGTATTCGCCAGCCTGCGCCAAACCACATGACAGCCAATGCCGCAGGCGTTAACGCACAAAAAGCAAAAGGCCATACATCGAAAGGAGCAAACGCCAGCGATTGCAGCAGCGCGCTAAGCAGCAGCAGGGCCACAGTTATGATCACAGCACGGCCAACCATCGCTGATGACGAACAAGAACTTGGCCCGGGTGAGCACTTCAGATGCGATTCTTTGGCATTTTCATTTTGTTGCGACATCGCCGACAAACCTTTCAACGGCAACAAAGCCGCCGGCTAATCATAGCGGAATGCACTTATAGTGCACGCAGCCCTCGCCCGCTGGCCGCGCCCTGCTCACCAATCTGCCAACTCGCCCACCAGTTCTTCCACCAGATCTTTTATCGTCACCAAGCCCACCGCCTGCCCCTGCCGGTTTACTACGATCCCTATCGTTTGCCGCGCTCGTTGCATCAACGTAATCGCTGACCGCACCGATTGCTCCGGCAGCAGCGTAATGGGCGCTCGCAAATGCGGCCGCAAGTCAAACGCCTTCTCATCGGCCAAAACATCCACCACCTGCACCACACCCAAAATATCGTTCGTGTTGCGTCCCAGCACCGGCAATCGCGATACGTTGTACCGCCGCGCAATCGCCTCAAACCCTTTTTGGCCAATCTTGGCGGGTACCGCCACCACCCGCACCCACGGGATCATCACTTCCCGAACATCAATGTGCGCCATCCGAAGCGTGCGCTCAATCATGTCCTGCTGCGCATCGCTTATCAGCCCCGTTGCACTGCTCTCTTCCACTAGCCGCTGCACGCGGTGCGGCGTACCGGACGGCGCCTCCGCAGCGCCTCGGCCAAATCGCAGCAACTTTGTCGAAATAATCTCCAGGCCATACAGCAGCGGCAATATCGGCACAACCGTAATGGCCAGCAATGCCCCATGCAGAAAACCCGCCAGTTTGTACGTCCAACTGTCGGTATGCATATAAAACAAATCTTTCGGCACCACCTCCGCAAATATCAGCATAAACGGCGATATCACCAGCGCCGACAATGCCGTCTGTGCCAGCGCCCCCAGCCCCTGCGACGACAGCAGCATCGTAATCGCTGCCGACGCGGCAAAATTGCTGATGTTCTGCCATACCAAAAGCCCCGTCAGTAAAGATGTCGGCCGGTCCATCCAACCACTGATGCGTTCGGCCGCCGCATCCTTCTGATAGCTTCGCAACTGCAGCCGCAGCCGCGATAGCGCATAAAAGCCCGTTTCAAGCCCGGCAAACAGACCAGATAAAACCAGGCCCGCCACCCCCAAAAGCACCCATCCAACAGTACTCGGCGCTGCCGCTAAAAGCCCATCAGGAACCACTTGCATCACCTTGGCTCCTTATCAATCAGTTTAATCAGCACCTGCCGCACACGGGGCCCCGCCATCGCCTCTACCCGCATCTGCAAATGCCCTATCGTTACAACATCCCCTACCTGCGGCAGCCGTTTAAGCACCGCATAAATAAGCCCTGCCACGGTCGAGGCCCGCGTCTGCTTCGCAGCGCTGCCAAACATGTCCACCCATTCCAAAAGCGATAAGTTGCCCGACACATGCCATTGGTCGGGCCCTACCTGCTCTATCAGCCGCATGACCGGTTCATCCGGCTCGGCTATGTCGCCGATTAAATGCTCCACCACATCTTCCAGCGAAATCGAACCCGCCACACCACCAAACTCATCCACCACTATCGCCATCTGCCGATGCGCCTTACGAAAGTGCGTAAGCAGCCGGTCCAGCGGTTGCATCTGCGGTACAAAGTCCGCCGGTTGCAGCAGTGGCTTGAGCTCGGCGGCGGTCGTCGGCCTCTCCAAAAAGAATGTCTTTGCGTGCAGCACACCCAGCACGTTGTCTCTCTGCCTTTCATACACCGGCAGCCGCGTGAGCCTCTTTTCCAGCAGCATGCTGCGCAGTTCCGCCATGCTGCGGGCAACATCAAACGCCGGCATATCCACGCGCGGCGTCATCAGGTCGCGAATGCGTATTTCGCGCAGCCGCACCACCTGCTGCAAAAGCTGGTTCTCGGAAAAATCAATAATGCCATGATGCTGCGACATGCTCAGCAGCAGCCGCAAATCATCCACCGAAAATCGCTCCGCCCCCAGGGGCCGATCCAGTAACCGGTGTACCGGCGTAATCATCACAAAGTTTATCAGCCGAACCACCGGCTCCATCACACCCATCATCCGCGACAGCGGCCCCGCCAGCAGCGGTGCCAGCCGGCGGTTATACAACCGCCCAATCAGCTTCGGCATAATTTCGCCAAAGTACGCCGTCATCACCACCGGCGCGATCGCCAATAGTGCCACCGCAATGCGGCCATACGCATGATAAATGCGGTCCAGCAGCAGCGTGCTAAGCACAAAAATAAGGATGTTTGCCAGCATGTTTGCCAGTAAAATGGTCACAAGTAGAGGCCGGCTCTGACGACGCAGGCGCGCCGCCAGCGCCTCCGCGGGCTTGCCACGGGATTCAAACAAATGCAAATCATGCCGCGAGAGCGAGAACAGGGCTGTTTCGCTGCAGGCGAAAATCGCCGCCACCGCCAGCAGCAGCACTATCGGAATAAGCAGGTCAAGATTGCCCAACACAAACGTCAGCACACGCCGTCGCCTTCCTTCCTTGTGCCGGGCCATGCCGCCGGCTTACCCCGCCCGCAGCATACGCCCTTATTACAAATTGTCGGGCTTGGCGCAAAATTGGCAACCATCGCGCTGCTGCTGCTCCTGGCAGCGTGTTCGCATCAACAGCCCGTGGCCAAGTCTCCTGCCGCCCCAGTTGTCAAACTCGCCCGCATCCTCATCAACCGCACACGCCGCGATGCCACACGCCTAAGCGCCGACCGCACCCTGCGCCAAAGCATCGGCGTTGCCGCTCCACTTCGCCTTGCCGCCCTCACTTTCATTATTGAAAGCCCCGGCCAGCATGCGGCAATGCGCATTTACGCCATCCAGCAGCTATTCCGCGCAAACCCGCCCTTGGCCCAGCAGGTGCTCACCCACACCATACCCCACCTCGAACAATGGCCCGTTATCACCTGCGCCGCCTCTTTCGCCGCCCGCCTGCATACCCCGGCTCTCACGGCAGCCCTGGCTCAATCGCTCGCTCGCCCTTCTACCACTCACAAGCTCACAGCCCGTCCCGAAGCACTGGCGTTGCAGCACATCTACCACGCCCCATTACCAACCGCGCTCCAAATGCTTATCACCAGTTCGGCCCCCATCGCCGGCCGCATCGAGGCCCTGCGCACTTTGCTCGCCATACAAGGCCAATCTACCGTCGTGCATTGGCTGAGGAGCCAAGCCACTCCCGCGCGGCAAACCGATGCTCTCATGCTGGCTCTACGCTGGTGGGCTTTGCGTTTCAATTACGCGCCGGTTGCCGTTACCCAAGTCTTATGGATACAGGAGTTTTATGAGACCGCTTTCACCGCCGGAAGCGCACGGCCCCCAGGCATGCGGCCAGCCAAATCCATCCTCCAGAAAGCAACCCAACGCTTCACATGGATGCACCAGCAGCATCTCCTTCATCGCCTGCCCCCCGAACAAGTATGCCTGCTGGCCTGCGCGCCGCGGTCATGGCTCACAAAGCCGCGCCCGTTCATACTCCATTGGATTCACCACGACTTGCGCCAACGGCAACATCTCGCAAGGCCCGGCGTCGCACCATCGCTGCCGCCGCCCGTACCTGTCACACTCTCGGCCAACGCCGCAAAAATGCATCGTCTCGATGATCTGCTCCTGGTCATGCTGCTCCGCAGCCTCCATAACCACGCTTTTCGCGCCGCCATCTTTCACGCCGGCGCCAACTCGCGATCCAATCAACACAGCGAAACCGGTGGCTTAATTATTCCGCTTACCTCTCTAACCATCAGCAGCCGAACCACACCCGCACACAACCTAAGCCAGCAAGCGTGGCCCAACCTGTTGTTGCGCAACTACCCGCCGCAATTTTCCATCAACAACCGCATTTACGTTACCAGCAACAAGCTGCTCGCCGACACCTCACTGGGGCTTACCCAATACATTTTTCACTTTCAGCGCGTGCACAATCAGCGCTACGTCGGCCCAGCCGCAGGCGATCTGCGCTTTGCCGCATACAACCAATGCTATGTGGTGATCTTCACCTCCATAGGCAAACACAAATTTGACGCCACCCTCGACACCCCCTCCGGCGCCGTCATTGACCTGGGAATCTATCCCGCAGCCTGACCCAGCCGCCGCGTGCGCCCCGGCGTCGCGTTTCTTCCAAAGTAGAGTCGGCAGGTTTCCATTCTGTAAGATGCACCCATCGCCAAAGGGCTCGAGCAACCACCCCAAAATGGGCTACCAGCGCAAAAGCCAAAGCAGTTCCTGCGACCACTGCGGTGAACCCCGTCGCGCAGCACCCACTCAATCATCTCCGTGCCCTCTGTCTTGCGCCAAAGCTCTTAAGCGAGTGTGGACATTTTTCCGGGCGGCCCCGGGATCATGCCGATTTTATTGGCATTCCCTGGCGGTTTTGCCGGGTACAAGGCGCTGGCTGCCTGCCTTGCTCTGAAGCGGAACGCAGAATCCCGTACAAGTGCTCTGTCACACCCAGAAATTAGGATTGACGGAGGGCCAAGGGGTTGGAGGCGCGAAGCGAGGAGGATTGCGTATGGGAACATACATTGACGACGAGCGCCAAAGACTACAGCCCCTTGGCCCCCGCCAGCAGGGTTGGCCGCAAACGCCCCATCTGCGGCTTCGCAGCGGCTCAATGGGTCTACAGACCCGGTTTTCGCCGC